>CAMQYB010000235.1 GCA_947039055.1 uncultured Deferribacteraceae bacterium | reverse complement strand
TAGATAAATAGATATATATATAATTATAGATTTGTTATTTTGTATTTATAGATAAAATGTTGTTTTATGGGGAGCTAAGAGATATGCAGTTGTCGAACACAAGTACTTATGTTACTTTTGTATTATACCTTATCGTAATGATATTAATAGGTGGATATTTTTATAATAAGTCTAAAAAGTTAGAGGATTATCTTCTTGGTGGAAGATCAATGGGAGCATGGGTCACAGCACTATCAGCTCAAGCATCGGATATGAGTGGATGGTTGTTGATGGGGCTACCTGGTGCAATATATCTACTAGGTTTAAATCAGGCGTGGATAGCTATAGGACTTGCGATTGGAACATATTTTAATTGGCGTTTAATATCGGCAAGATTAAGGTTATATACAGGATCGACCAATTCATTAACGCTATCATCATTTTTCCATAATAGGTTTAAAGATCCAACAGGGTTATTAAGATTAATATCATCAATCATAGTTCTTATATTTTTCACAGTATACGCAGCTGCAGGACTTGTGAGTGCTGGTAAACTTTTTGAATCAGTGTTTGCTATGGATTATATCACAGCTGTATTTATCGGCACGATGATTATGATTTTATACACATTACTAGGCGGTTTCCTAGCTGTTTGTTGGACGGATCTTTTTCAAGCGATATTAATGGTGTTTGCGATAGTTGCAGTACCAGTTATAGCGTATATGAGTATTGATCCAGCACAGATTGAGCTTGCGATTAGTTTAAAAGCAGGAGTATTAGATATTCTACCAACAGGAAGCAGTTCGTTTCTTGTTGCGTTATCTCTAATATCATCACTCGCATGGGGTCTTGGATATTTTGGACAACCACATATATTAACAAGATTTATGTCAGTAGCGTCGATTAAACTTCTGCCACGCTCAAGACGAATTGCGATGGCGTGGGTATTGATTTCATTAGTTGGTGCAGTGTTAGTTGGTTTATTTGCGATCCCACTTTATGAAACTTTACCTAAAGGTGATGAAGAGAAAGTTTTAATATTTTTAGTTCGTGACCTTGTTAATCCTATATTAGCAGGGGTTTTACTTGCTGCTATTTTGGCGGCTATTATGTCAACAGTTGACTCACAACTTCTTGTATCATCATCAACATTAACGGAAGATTTTTATGCATCTATAATCAATAAGCAAGCATCACCTGAAAGGTTATTATTTGTAAGCAGGCTTGCAGTTGTATTTATTGCAGTTATCGCATTTATGTTATCTATGAATAGAGAGAGTAATATATTTAATCTAGTAACTTTTGCATGGGGTGGATTTGGTTCATCGTTTGGTCCAGCAGTGATAATGTCTTTATACTCTAAAAAAAGTACATGGTACTCAATTTTAGCAGGTATGGTTACAGGAACGGTTGTTATGTTGATATGGTATGTCTTAGGGCTTAACACATATCTGTATGAAATTGTGGTTGGGTTTACGGCTAATTTTATTGTGATATTTATTATAAATGCAATCAAACCTAATACAGATAAAAGTATTGATGATGAGTTTGATGTGATGATAACTAATTTAAAAAACACAAATACGCCGTAGCTAAGGTAAATAGAAGATTGAAAAAAGTATAATTTTGTTAATTACGTTTGATATTGTTAATTAAATTTGTTATTATTGATTAAATTATTGTATTAACTATATTGTTAATAAAGTATTGTTATTGAAATTGGTAATACGTTTTGGAGAGTTTGTATGAATTATAATCACCTTATTGTTATTGATCCGCAGTACGATTTTTGTAATCCTGAGGGTAGTTTGTATGTACCAAATGCTGAAGAGGATATGAAGCGTCTTTCTAAATTTATAAAAAAGTTTGACCATATAAGTGATATAACTGTAACATTAGATACACATCAGTATTATCAAATTTTCCATAAACTTTTTTGGATTGATAAAGATGGTAAAGAGTTACCAGATTTTACAGAAATTGGTATAGATGATCTTTTAGAGGGAAAATATAAAACCTCTAATCCAGACCACATGGAATGGGCAAAATATTATGTTAATAAGCTAGGTCAAGACGGAAAATATAGCCTTATGATATGGCCGTATCACTGTATAGCAGGAACACGTGGTGCTACTATTAATGAAGATATAAGTGAATCTGTTAAGTCATTTGCTTTATCGAACATTAAAAAAGTAAATTATTATTTTAAAGGTATTAACCCTTATACAGAGCATTATTCTGCTATGAAGCCAGAGGTTGAATATCGCTCGGATTTTAACGATAAAAGTGTGTGCAGTGTTAAGAGTCGTGAACATAGTAATACAGCTCTTTTAGATAGCATTTCGCAAGCTGATAATATCTATATAGGTGGTGAGGCGTTAAGTCACTGCGTTGCAAATACGATTAATGATATAATTGATTTTGATGTTATTGATTTATCAAAGTTAGTTGTATTAACCGATACTTCATCACCTGTTAAGGGTGGAGAAATATTAGCTAACATCTTGATAGAGAGACTTGAAATACTAGGAATTAAATACTGCAAAACAACAGATATAATCTAGGTTAATTTTATGCAAGTTTAGTTGATA
>CAMQYB010000234.1 GCA_947039055.1 uncultured Deferribacteraceae bacterium | reverse complement strand
TATATTAAACAGTATTATTTTAGACGGTTAAGGATATAAATTTTATGTTAAAATATATTATTAAAAGATTGATTGCAATGTTTCCTATATTAATAGGTATAACACTTATATCATTTTTTGTTATGCACTTAGCACCAGGTGATACTGTAACTATTCAACAATCTTTAAATCCTAAATACTCTGAAACTGCACGGGAAAAATTTGTTAAAATGTATAACCTTGATCAACCTATATACAAACAATATTTGATATGGTTGAAGAAATTTGCAACATTAGATTTTGGAGATTCATTCTCATCTGATGGGCGTAAAGTAATAGATAAAATAGGCGATCGACTACCTATCACACTCGGTTTAAATATTATAAGTATGATATTAATATTTATAATCGCACTTCCGCTCGGTGTTCTCTCTGCATATTATAGAAATTCTGTGTTTGATAAAACAGTAACTATTATTGTGTTTATCGGTTTTGCTATCCCTATGTTTTGGTTAGCACTTATGTGTATGTATTTTTTTGGAATTGTTTTAGGATGGCTACCGATATCAGGACTTACATCATACAACTTTGACTCACTTACATTAACTGGAAAAATAGCCGACGTGATACGACATATAACTTTACCGATTGCGATAACAGTATTTGGTGGTATAGCCTCAATATCAAGATTTGGCAGAACATCAACATTAGAAGTTTTAGGACAAGATTATATAATGTCTGCAAGGGCTAGAGGGATAGGTGAAAAAACTATACTCTTTAGATATGCATTAAAAAATGCGATGTTGCCTATTGTTACAATATTAGGTTTATCAATCCCTGGACTTATAGGATCATCTGTAATATTTGAATCTGTATTTTCTATCCCAGGTATGGGACAATTATTTTATCAATCAGTAATGATGAGAGATTATCCAACAGTCATGGGCATATTAGTTATAGGATCTTTATTAACATTAGTGGGCAATTTAATTGCAGATATTGCGTATGCGTATATAGATCCACGAATTAGATACTCGTAAAATTAATTTAATCACATATAACGTTTATATATCTACCAAGTTAAAAACTTAACACTAATAGATAACTTAATTGCAGATAAGATTTGATATTTATTGATCTAAGACATAATACTCATAAAAGTATTCTAAATTTTAGAGATGGATAAAAGGAGCATAAATCACTTTATGAGAAGATTAACATTAAAGAAAGATTTAATACTTATTATAGGTGTATCAATTGTTGTGTTCTTTGTTATAGTAGCGATCTTTGCACCGTTAATAACAAAATATAATCCTGAAGAGATAAATATATTATCAACATTTGAGCCGCCAAGTAGCGAACATTTATTTGGTACTGATGAGTTAGGTAGAGATTTATTTTCAAGAGTTTTATACGGTTCAAGAGTTTCATTATTTGTAGGATTTGTAGCCGTTTTCATATCTGTATTCATAGGTGCTATACTTGGATTGTTATCTGGTTTTTATGGCAAGTTTGTTGATACTATTATAATGCGTTTTACAGATATCATGTTAGCCTTTCCATCGTTCTTTCTTATACTCGCAGTGATTGCATTTCTTAAACCGTCAATTATTAATGTTATGATAATCATCGGCTTAACAGGTTGGATGGGTGTAGCTCGTCTTGTTAGAGCAGAAACATTATCAGTCGTTGGCAGAGAGTATGTTCTTGCAGCAAAAATATCAGGGATTTCATCATTCAAAATTTTATTCAAACATATATTGCCGAACGTTGCCTCACCAATATTAGTAATTGCAACTCTATCTATGTCAGGTGTAATATTGACAGAATCAAGCCTATCTTTCTTAGGATTAGGAGTTCAACCACCAACACCTTCGTGGGGAAATATATTAACAAGTGGTAAAGATAATATTATTTTTGCGTGGTGGCTATCTTTATTTCCAGGAGTTGCAATCTTAATAACAGCACTTGGTTATAATCTTTTTGGTGAAGGTCTTAGAGACTATTTAGATAAAAAGTTATAAACTCATATATAAAGCTTGTAAATTTTGTTTTAATAATTTATACTTATGACAAGTAAATATAAAAGCATTATATAAACTATGGAGGATTAAGACTATGTCAAAGATTAGAATTTTGATGGCTAAACCTGGATTAGATGGCCATGACAGGGGTGTTAAAGTTATGTCTCGTGCGTTGAGAGATGCTGGATTTGAAGTGATCTACACAGGTTTAAGACAAACACCTGAAGCAATTGTTGCAACAGCTATCCAAGAAGATGTAGATGCAATCGGTTTATCTATATTATCAGGTGCACATGCAACAGTTTTTCCAAGAGTTATTGAATTGTTAAAAGAGAAAGGCGCATCAGACATATCTGTGTTTGGTGGTGGAGTTATTCCTGAAGATGATATTCCTGCTTTATATAAAGCTGGCGTAACAAGAATATTTACTCCTGGTACTCCAACAGATGATGCAGTACAATTTATTAATGATAATATAAAGCCTAAGTCTGCTTAATTGTTTTAAAAAATTATCACTATAAATAATAAAGCCGCCTACATTTTTTTGGGCGGTTTTATTTCTATTATATTCTCTGTTTGTAAA
>CAMQYB010000233.1 GCA_947039055.1 uncultured Deferribacteraceae bacterium | reverse complement strand
GATATTTTTAAGTAGCAAGTTACAAGTGAAAGTTTTAGCAGTTGGTATGATATTTTTAAGTAGCGGATAGAATTTATATTTAATTTAAAATCACATATAGAGGTATATTAATGGCAAGAGCAGAAGGCGTAGAACCAGAAGGTAAGAAAGGCTCAAAGAAGATGTTGATGATTTTGCTTATTCTTGTTCTAGTAATTTTAGGAGTAGCAGGGTTTATAGTATTTAAGTTTGTATTAGCTCCAAAAGATATGACTGTGCAAGATGGTATTGATATCAATGTTGATGGAGCTGATACTGGAGAGGCTGTTGCAAATAGAAGAAATTCTCCTACAGCTGCAGGCGTAACGGTTAGCCTTGAGTCATTTGTAGTTAATCTAACTGATCCAGCAGGTAACAGATATCTTAAACTTGCGTTAGCGGTGGATGTTCCAGAAGAGAATGTTGAGTTACAAGCAGAGATTGATAAGCGTATACCTATGATAAGAGATATTGTAATAGCGTCACTATCGGCTAAAACTTATGAAGAGATATCAACATCACAAGGTAAAGTTTTCTTAAAACAAGAGCTTGTTAGAAGAATAAATTCTATATTAAGTTCAGGTAGAATAAACGATGTTTATATAACAGAGTTCGTTGTCCAGTAGTAGTATGATTACAGATCAACACAGAATTTTAAACGAAGTATTTGAGGTTTGTTTATGACAAGAGATGAGATAAAGGAAGTTTTTGGAGAGGTACTCTTTGATGTATCAATTGAGCTTGGTAGGAAGAAAGTTTCAGTAGGTGAGATGTTAAGATATGAAACTGGCACAATAATTCGTCTTGCGAAAACTTCAGGAGAATCAGTGGATCTTCTTGTTAATCTCAAACCTTTAGCATACGGTGAGATTATGGTTTTAGATGAACGTCTTGCTATTCGTATAACGGAGATTTTATCTAAAGAGATGTTGACAGAAAAATTTAAAGAAGGATTGTATGGTTAAACCTTTATTAATTTTTCTATTTATTGCTACATCAATTAGTACATCGTTCTCTGCTGAAATAAAGTATGAGATAGAGCAAGATAAAATAGTGTTTAATATTTTATTTAATAGAGGGTATTCGAATTTAGATTTATTAGAGTCTAAAAATTCGTTTCTATTAAGTTTTGAAACAACAGAAAAACTTGATTTTGAAAGACAAGATTTCTTTGATCTTCCATTAGAGTCAGCATACGTATCAGCAACAGACGATCGCAAAAAATTCGTAGTAACCTATACATCTGATTACATCAAACCATCTTTAACATCGGCAGATAAGCAGATCACTATATCAATCCCATTAACGGTAGAGTATATGGCTGGTCGTTTACCTATCATCGGTTTAGACGAAGCGATAGGTGCTAATCAAGTGTTACCACCACCTTCTAAAGTTGATCCACTTCCAACAACTGGATCGTACTTCAGAATGCTTTTTGGTTTAGGTATAGTTTTAGCGGTAATACTTATAGCCTACTCATTAATGCGTAGATATTTCAAGAAGCAGGTTTTTACAGATATTCCAGGTACAGGTAGATTGTTAGGTAAGGTTGATCTTGATTTAAGAAAGTCGTTATATTTTTATGAGTTAGGCGATATCATATATGTAATAGGCGTGACTGATAACAATATGGCATTAATAGATAAAATTGTTGATGATGAAGAAGCAACTAAGATCAGAGTTGGTATGACATCGAAGAAAGATTTTGGTGGATATTTCTCATTTTTTCAAAAGAAGAATGATTTAGATGAAGATATAAATACAAGTAACGCTATAATGGAAGAGAAGTTAAAATCTTTAAGAGAGAAACGATGAAGTATAAAATTGGTATATCTCTACTCCCGTTATTGTTTCTGATGATATTTCCGAGCTTATCTTACGCTCAAGAAACGATACCATTTCCGTCAGTCAATTTTGGTTTAGGCGAGGCGGAATCTCCACGAGATGTAGCGTTATCATTACAGTTAATATTTATATTTACGATTTTAGCAGTAGCACCATCAATAGTAATATTGATGACATGTTTTACACGTATAATAATTGTATTTCATTTTCTAAGAACAGCGATGGGTACGGCACAGATGCCACCAAATCAGATAATGGCAGGTATGGCTTTACTGTTGACATTTTATATAATGACTCCAGTTTTAGCACAAGTGAATGATAATGCGATAGCTCCATATATGAATCAAGATATTACATTTAGAGAGGCGTTAGTTAGTGCAAAAGCCCCAGTCCGCAAATTTCTTATATCTAATACAAGAAGACAAGATTTAATTTTATTTTTAGAGTTATCAAAATCTGAGCGTCCACGTACGGTTGATGATATACCTGATTTAGTAGTTTTAGGTGCATTTGTAATGAGTGAGGTTCAGGTAGCTTTTCAGATAGGTTTCCTACTTTTCTTACCGTTTTTAATATTAGATTTTGTTATATCGTCTGTTCTTTTAGCAATGGGTATGATGATGCTTCCGCCTGTAATGATATCCGTTCCATTTAAGATATTACTATTTGTATTAGTCGATGGTTGGTCGCTACTTATAACTGCATTAGTGAAGAGTTACTACTAGTACGTAGTGCATATAAGGTCTTGGCTATATATAT
>CAMQYB010000232.1 GCA_947039055.1 uncultured Deferribacteraceae bacterium | reverse complement strand
CCTATACCCATAGAATTTAACTCTTTACATAGTTCAACTTCAAACTCTGCAATCTCTTTATCTTGATTACGTTCGCCTATCTTTCTAAATAACTGTTCCTTTGCATATGTATATGATACAGCTCTATCGCCACCGATTGATATACCTAATATAGCTGGTGCACAACCTTGTCCTTGTGCTTGGAAAACAGCGTCAATTATAGCCTTACGAACACCTTTGATATCACGACCTGCATTTAGTGTGCTATCAGGTAATCTATACTGTGCACCACAATTTTCACATCCACCACCTTTCTGCATAAAACGGATACGAACATAATCTTTTTCCCACTGATGAAAATGTAGGTATGGTGCATTTATACCTATATTATTTCCACTATTCTTACCACTCAACGGCTCAACAGTGTTAGGTCTTAAATAACTTAATTTAGTCGCCTCTTTGACAGCTTCTAAAATACCATCACGATATATCCTCTCAATACCACCTTCTGGATAATCTATGTAAAATACTAATGCTCCAGTATCTTGACACATAGCCGTTGTTTCTTTTCGTGCTAACTTAATATTCTCTTCAATAGTTAAAAGAACAGTCTCTGCCGATGACCCTTTCTCTTCCCTCTTTGTTGCCTCTTGAATAGCCTTTTCAACATCTGCTGGTAAATCTGTTGATGATATTCGTATTAATTCCAAAATCTGAGAAGTTAAATCCATATTTATGTCCTCCGTTTTTTTAGCATTTGTAATACATCTATGCAGAATTTAGTGTAACATACCACTATAATGTAATGCAAATATTATATTAAATTATAAAAAATAATCATAACTGTTGCAATATATGTCAATTTGCAATTATAATATAATCTAACGTATTGTTGTATAATAATTTATCTTTAAAGGGGGATTAATATTATGTCTTTTTGTAAACCAAAAATCGCTATAATAGGCGGTGGAAACATAGGCGGAGTGCTAGCTCAATTAGCAGCTAGTCGTGAATTAGGAGATATCGCTGTTTTAGATATCGTTGAAGATTTAGCAAAAGGTAAATGTCTTGATATCGCAGAATCAGCTGCTGCTGAAGGGTTTGATGTTAAACTAACTGGAGATCATAAACCAGAAGTAATACTTAAAGATGCTCATGTAGTTATTGTTACTGCTGGAATCGCTCGCAAACCTGGAATGAGTAGAGATGATCTGCTTTCTATCAACTCTAAAATAATTAAAGAGGTTGCTGAAAATATTAAAAAGTATGCACCAAAATCTTATATCATAGTTATATCTAATCCTCTTGATGCAATGGTTACTCTGATGAAAGCTGTAACTGGATTTCCTGCTAATAGAGTTATGGGTCAAGCTGGTGTTCTTGATTCATCAAGATTTGCATCGTTCATCGCATGGGAACTTGAAGTGTCTGTAAAAGATATCAACGCTCTTGTTCTTGGTGGACACGGCGATACTATGGTTCCATTAATAAAATATGCGAACGTCGCTGGTATCCCTGTTATGGAAATGCTTGAACGTAAATATAAAAGCAAAGAGAAAGCTGTGCAAGTTATGAACGATATCGTTAAACGTACTGCCGACGCTGGTGGTGAAGTTGTAAGGTTATTAAAAACTGGATCAGCATTCTATTCTCCTGCTGCTGCTGCAATATCTATGGTTGAATCGATATTAAAAGATCAGAAAAGAATTCTACCTACTTGTGCATACCTTGACGGTGAGTTCGGCGTTAAAGGATTATATGTAGGTGTACCTGCTATTCTTGGTGCTAACGGTGTTGAAAAAATTGTTGAACTAACATTGAGCGACGATGAACAAAAAATGTTTGATCACTCGATCAGTGCTGTGAAAGAACTTATCGACGTGCTTAAAGAATTAAAATTCTTATAAAATTTTTAAAATTTCAATAAAAATTAATATAGTATCCTTGATTTTTTTAAGGGTACTATATTTTTATCTATACATAGATATTTCGTGAATATCAAATGAGCTATCTGTTTCTTAAATAACATACCAAACTCACTACCTGTAACTTTAAAATCGGTGAACTATTAGTATAGTAAAACCTGCTAGCTGTTCGTATCGTAAAATCTGCTAACTGTTCGTGCCGTAAAATCTACTAGTTAAATATATAAATAATTTACAAGTAATTGATTGCTTACTTGCTAGCAGAAAACCTTAATCAATTTTATAATTAACTTATTTCTTTTTTGAGATATTAAAACTATCTAACAATTCAGATACACTCTCTAATGTTTCAAGATCAATTTTTTCAAGTTTATTTATTATAGAGGTTTTACTATCTTTTAGTTCGTTATTTCTATCTTTTAATAAATGTAGAATATCAATATCAAGAGCGTATAGAAGTTTATAGAGTGTATAAATTCTAGGATTCTGTTTTCTGTTCTCGATTAAATTTAATGTTGAGTAGTCAATATTACTCATTTCAGAGAGCTTATCAAATGTGTATTTCTTTCTTCTTCTTAACTGCCTTATGATATCAGCAATCTCATTTATTAAATCTTGTTCTTTTAACACTAAATAAACCTCTAAAGTAGTTATTGTGATTATACAATAAAAACAAGTTGACAACATGGTGTATATGCTATAAATTATAATTGCTTAATCACAATAGATA
>CAMQYB010000231.1 GCA_947039055.1 uncultured Deferribacteraceae bacterium | reverse complement strand
ACAAACATCTAGGCTTTGTACAGCAACTCACTTTTTATATAAAATATTTCACTAACATATTACGATCATCTCAATAAATCAAAATCATTGATTACTACTATTTTAAATAAATAACTATTCTCTATACTTATAAATTCAGCTTTTTGTATCCATTATTGTTGTTGACATTTTAACGGATAGAATGAATAATAAATATACTTTCTATGAGTGAGGACATTGTTGATAACGTTAAATAAAGTGTTCATATCTTTTGCAACTACAATACTAAATATTTACTGTAAATCATGGCGATTTACACAACATAATCTTGATGAAAATTACAGAGAACTACTTAGACAAAACATAAAACCAGTTTTTGCCATGTGGCATGATCAATTTCTGCCATGTGCCTATCTACACCGAAACGAAAATGTTGTAGCAATTGCATCTGATTCTAAAGATGGTGATATTGTCGCCTATGTGTTTAATAGATGGAAATATAATATCGTTAGAGGTTCAACTTTTAAAGGTGGTGAGAAAGCAACACTTAAAGCTATCAAAACCACTAAAGAAGTTGGAACTACTCTCGCCATAACTGTTGACGGACCGATAGGACCTAGGCACTCTGTTAGAAGTGGTGCTATCTTCATCGCTAAAAAATTAGATCAAGTAGTTATTGTTGCAACTATAAAACCTAAAAGATTTAAAAAATTTAACAGTTGGGATAGATTTATTCTTCCGCTTCCATTTACTAAGATTGATGTATACTATAGCAAGCCAATATATTTATCAGCCGATACAAGCAAAGAATGTATCGAAAACGATAGATACAAATTAGAAAAATTTATGATGGATTTTACAAATGAAACTTCTCCTAATCTTATATAATATAATACTCGTAATATCAGCACCACTATGGGTGCCAATCGCATATATAACCCTCTACTTTAAAGGAAAGGTTCAACACTTTTCTGAAAGATTAGGGTTTATAAATTTAGACAAACCCAACAATAATAAAAATACCACAATACTATTTCACGCTGCATCAGTTGGAGAAGTCAGAAGTATACATAATCTCATCACGAAAATAAGAGAGAAAAACAACAACATCAACATCGCAATATCAACCATGACTTCAACAGGTAGAGATATCGCAATAAACGAAATTAAAGCAGATTACGCATTTCTTATACCGATAGAAAATAAAATTGCAATCAGAAGAATTGTAAAAAAACTTAACGTAAAACTTTCTTTTATTGTTGATACTGAGATTTGGCCAAATATGATTATCACTCTCGCAAAACACACTAAACTGATAATGATTAACGCACGGATATCTGATAAAACATTTAATACATATTATTTTTTCAAACCGTTATTTGCATACCTTCTAAAACAATTTACATTTATTTTTGCAAAATCAAACGAAGATAAAAATAAAATAGATTTAATTAACTCTAATACCAAAACAATAAATCTAGGAAATATAAAATTTCAGAAACGTAAAAATATCGACGAAATAAAATCTATAGAAAATATATCCAACCTCAACTATCTATTAATCGCAAGCACTCACAGCAACGAAGAAGAGATATTTATCAATGCATTTAAACGTAATAGAGAGATGTATGATAAACTAATAATCGCACCACGACATATTAATAGAGCAACAAATATCAATGACTTAGTGCTGTCCCTCAACCTCACATCATCACTATATTCAAACATGGATACTGAGACGGATGTGATAGTTATAGATAAACTTGGCATGCTTGAACCTCTATACATAACTGCATCTAAAATATTTATCGGTGGAAGCATAGTTGATATCGGGGGACATAATATTTATGAGGCTTTACAATTTTCTAGAAATGTTGCTACAGGAAAACATCTATACAATTTTAAAGAAGTACAAGTTGTAGCTGACGAATACTCTTTAATCAATTACTTAGAAACAGGTGACGATATAGATAGATGGCTTACGTCAAATGTTAATGATAAAAACTTAGATTTCATATCTTTTTTTGAAAAGATAGATACAATAAATAGTAATGTGATAAATAAAATTATTGACACTATACAAAATATTATTAAGGAGTAACATATTTATTATGAACAACAATATAAACCTGCAACCAACAGTATTTTTAGATAGAGATGGAACAATTAACTTTGACGCTGGATATATTAATCATATTGACAGTTTTCAGATATACCCATTCGCTGCAGAAGCTATTAGGTTACTTAATTTACACAACTTTCTTGTTGTGATTATAACTAATCAATCTGGTATCGGTAGAGGTTTTTTTGATGTTGATACATTAAATTTATTACATGAAAAAATGTATCATGAACTCGCTGTGCAAGGTGCAAAAATTGATGGATTATATTTTTGTCCACACGATACAAGTTCTAAAGATGAAAGATATAAAGTTGATTGTGATTGTAGAAAACCGAAGGCTGGAATGCTTATAACTGCTATGAACGATCTTCCTATAGATAAAAATAAACTATTTTTTATAGGTGATAAAGAGTCAGATATAACAGCAGGAAAAACCGTTAATGCCAAAACATATCTCGTCGAAACTGGATACGGTAAAGGAAGTGTACAAAACGATATCCATAAATTTAAAGTTAAACCAGATATAATAACTGAAAACATATTAACTGCAACTATC
>CAMQYB010000230.1 GCA_947039055.1 uncultured Deferribacteraceae bacterium | reverse complement strand
ATGCATAACTAATATGTATAACTAGCATGCGAAACTAGTATGTATAACTAACGTGCAAAAATAATATGCACAACTAACGTGTATAACTAACAGGTATAACTAATATGCATAACTAATAAGTATAACTAATAAGTATAACTAATATGCATAACTAATATGTATAACTAATAAGTATAACTAATATACATAACTAACATGTATAACTAAACTGTATTACCAAAAACTTTGCCTATGCCTTGCAACGATTTCATTTTTTTGATTAAAATATCTGGAACGGTAGTAGAGATTTCATTCTCCCAAAGGCTTCCAGGTAACGGATCGTACGGATGAGCGTGGATAGTTATTTTGCCGTACCATTTATCAATAAATTTTAAAGTTTCTTCGTATGTGAATTCATCTTCATGAGGAAGTCCAAAAATAAGATCAACAACTATTTCAAATTTATTATCAAGAAATAATTCAATCGCTCTCTCTGTTTCTTTAATACCGCTACGTCGTTTCATAATTCTTTGCATTTTGTCTGATGCAGATTGTAACCCTATAACAATCAATTTATTATCACAATATCTAACCATTAAATCTATCAGCTCTTTTGTAACACCAGCTGGATCAAGTTCAGATGGAAACGTGCCAAAAAATATTTTACCATTATCTTTTATTAAGCCTCTAATAGTTGATAGAAGGTTTTCAATAGCTTCAAGGTTTACGCCTTTATCGTAATAATATGATGACGCATCAGGTGCTATAAATCTAGCTTCAGCATATCCTTTTCTACCAAGTGCAAATTCAATTTCGTTAGCTATAAAGTCTACCGATCTATATCTTAACGCACCAGGGAAAAGTTTAGGAGTTTGACAGTATGTACATTTTGATATACAACCACGAATTAATTCAATAGGACCAAGCGATACGTTTTTACGTGGGAACACGTGGAAATCATCAAGGTTTTGAACTTTTTCACCGTCGATAATAGAGTAGTCGATATTATCGTTATGGATATCATTAATAACTTTCTCTATAAGCAGTTCGCCTTCACCAGTTGCAACTATATCAAAACTTTCAACAAGTGATTTAGGTCTTGCAGATGCGTGAGGGCCACCGATCATAGATGTTATATTTTTACTTTTCAATTTTAAGGCGTTAGCAAGTTCGATATTTTTATCGATTGACCTAGAGGCTGATGAGAAGATAGCGATATCATTCTCTGATACAAAATCGTAAGCCATTTTAAAATCCGTAACGAAATAATCTTCGTTTGGAAAAGCTTTCTCATACGCAGCCATCAACACACGAATTGAGTGTTTATTTATAGGATCTTTAATAAATACTGTTCTACGGTTCATCGGTTATTTTTTTACCTTTAAAGTAAGGTTATCTCTAGCTATAACAGTTACAGTATCACCTTCAACAATATTATTGTCATCAGATATAATATTCCAAATTTCACCGTTGATAAACATTTTACCTTTAGATTTTTCAGTATTGAACGCTAAAACTTCACCGCTTTGATCTATTAAAGCATCTCCACCAGATACAGATTTACGTTTGAAATCAGATAGCAATAATCTTCCGATAACTAATACAATAGCTGCAAAACTTCCTATGATAAAAAATATTAATACGTATGATACAGATATCCCCATATTATTTTCTCCATCAAACAACATCAATAATCCAGCAACCATAGATATAATAGCAGATATTGATAGCACTCCAAACGATACGATGAAGAGTTCTAATATGAGTAGAAAAACTCCAAAAATCATTAAAACTAATCCGAATATATTTATTGATATAATGTTTGATCCAACAGCAAATAAGATTAATGATGCAGCACCGATACCTAAAAACACAAATGTTCCAGGTGCTTTTAATTCTAAACCGATCATTAATATACCGAAAAAGAATAGAGCAACTAATATATTAGGGTTAGCTAGGAACGATATAAATTTTTGTAAAGTTGTCATCTCTACTTTTATAATCTCAATATCGGTTGTTATATTAAAATGTTTTTTGATATTTTCAATATACATTCCATCAACTATTACGCTATCAATAATTTGATTTTTTAACGCTTCAGATGCAGTAAAACTTTTAGAGTCTACAACCATACTAGTTGCAACGTCAATATTTCTGCCTCTTTTTTCAGCGATAGATTTAATTAATGCGACGGTATCATTTACAACTTTCTCCTGCATAGCACCTTCAATATCTTCACCAGACGATGACACAGGATGAGCAGCACCAACATTTGTTCCGTCTTCCATAATAGCGTAGTCAGCAGAGAGAAGAATAAACGCTCCAGCTGATGCGGCTCTTGCGCCTGCTGGTGCAACGTATACTACGACAGGAACAGTTGATGATAGAATTGATGTAACAATCTCTCTTGTAGAGTCAAGCAATCCACCAGGAGTATTAAGTTTTATAATCACGATAGACGAATTGTCTTTTGACGCATTATCAATTGTAGATTTTATATATTCGTAAGTACCGTTTGTAATGATACCTTTAATATTTATCTCGTACGCTTTTGATATATTATCTGCAAACGCTAAGTTGAACGGAATAAGCATTACAGCTAAGATTAGCAATATTTTTTTAATCATTATTTATCTCTCATATTTTTACTATACATCTAGACTTAAAAAAGTAAGCCACTTATCTATCTATTTACTGCACTTATGTAAGCTTAAAAAAG
>CAMQYB010000229.1 GCA_947039055.1 uncultured Deferribacteraceae bacterium | reverse complement strand
GAAAAATGGTTTAGGAGGCACAGCTCCGATTGCTTTTACCTGTTTTTGCATAAGTGGAATAAAATCAACAACTCCGTTTGATTCTTCTTGCGCGTCGCTTTCATTATAAGTATCGAGTGTTACTTGTTGAGCGTTCGCAATATTTGAGAACAACATTACTGATAACACAACTGTTGTAAGGTATAACAACTTTGATTTAAACATTATATAACTCCCCATAAGTTAATTTTTTTAGATATGCTGATATAAAATGAATTTTGATTATAGTGAATAAGAGGACATAAGTAAAGCATTAAAGCGTGTCTATAGAGTATGATGTTAGAGAAGAATATAGATATATTAATTTACTTTATTATAAGTTATATATATTTTCCTTGACAAGAGGTAGTGAAATGGTGTATAAATTACTCTTGATTTTACTAGAAAGATACTTATTTAAGGATAGACATTTATGAAAGCTGCGAAGTCAACTACCTGGGCAAAACTAGGTTCAAAGAAAACGTCATCAAACGAGAGTGACGAGAAGAAAGAATTAGGCGCTAATTTCCAGAGAAAAGAGGCAGGATGTAACTTTACTCAAGAGTGGAAGCTATATGACGCTGAAGGGGCTATTTTAGGTAGATTAGCATCAAAAATTGCTATGGACCTAATGGGTAAAAACAAGCCAATTTATACTCCTCATATTGATACTGGAGATTACATTGTTGTTATCAATGCAGACAAAATTGCATTCAAAGGTAATAATAAACTGAATGATAAGAAGTATTACTGGCACACAGGTTATATGGGTGGGATAAAAGAGCGCGCGCTTGCAAACATGCTTGAAGATAAACCAACTGAAGTTTTATCACTTGCTGTTACAAGAATGTTACCTAAGACAAAAATGGGTCGCAAAATGGCTAAAAAATTAAAAATATACGCAACTGCAGAGCATCCACACGCTGCTCAGCAGCCAACTATTGTATCGGTTTAGGGGTATAGATATTTATGAAAACTAAAGTAAATTATTTTTATGGAACAGGACGAAGAAAAACATCGGTATCAAGAGTTTTTCTAAAACCAGGTAAAGGTGCTATATCTGTAAACGGTAAAAAGTTAGACGAGTATTTTGAACGTCCAACAGCAAGACAGATAGTTATGCAACCACTTGCCACATTAGGTAGAGAGGGACAGTTTGATTTATATATTACCGTTGCAGGTGGTGGTAAATCAGGACAAGCAGGAGCGGTTCGTCACGGACTAGCAAGAGCGTTAGAGAAGTTTGATCCTGAGTTTAGACCAGCTCTTAAGCTGGCTGGATTTATGACACGAGATTCAAGAATGGTAGAGCGTAAGAAATACGGTAAACCTAAGGCTCGTAAAAGCGATCAGTACTCAAAAAGATAGTTTACAGATTTATTCTGTTTATATATTTCAAGGATATATCGAAAGGTGTATCCTTTTTTTGTGCGTAAAATTAGAGTGGGGGAGGTAATGCTTATTACTCAAAAGAGAGTTACATTAGCTCAAAAGCGATCAGTACTCAAAAAGATAGTTTACAGATTTATTCTGTTTATATATTTCAAGGATATATCGAAAGGTGTATCCTTTTTTTATGCATAAAATTAGTATTATAAAGTTTATAATGTAGAGATGTAAAGCAAGTTGTATTGATAAGTATAATCTAGTAAATAAAAAAGCGTGCAGCTGAATTAACAACTAACACGCTTTAAATAATTTTTTAAATATTATAAGAACGGATTGCGGTTCTAAATATCTCTAAGTATGAGCTGAAACGTCATCCCAATCTTCTGCTTCGTATGTGTTGATAAGCCAGTTAATCCCTCTATGCCTTTCTACAACGACGCTGTTATCCATCCCAGCAGGGATAGGTGCACCTTTGACACGAGCATCAGTACAAGCCCAATCAAGTCTAAAAATCAAATCTGCTTCATCTAGTACAAGTTCTATATTTTGAGGGTTTATATCTTTTATAATATCGTCTAACGATTTATATTTATCAGAACCAAAAAACATTTTAGTAAGAGCAGTAGAGTCACATATTTTATTTGGAAATTCTAAGCATGAGATAAACCCTAACGCCCAAAAAAGAGGCCATATAGATTCATAACGCCAAACAGTATTTATTACCTCTTGTTCAGTTGCTTCAAGGTTTAAAACTTTCTGTTCAACATCTGTAAGTTCGTTTTCAAGTCCGTAAGCTTTTAATATACTTTTAACAAGCTCAACATTTTCTGGTGTTACTTTTTCATTTGCTATATCACAAGCTAATTGAATTATAATAAGTGATGTAAGCGCTCTTTTTAGAACGTCTGCTGGATCACGAAGATTAACATCTTCAGATGTTTCAATCGCTGGCAGATGTTCGTTGTAAGGTATATTTCTAGCCTTCAACAATTCGGTTGTATAAGCTTTACGTTCATCAGCTGTGAGAGGGATATTAATATCTTTATGAGGGGTAGATGGGAATGCTAGTTGACAGTTATCAAATGTTGCATTATCTTCTTCAGATGTATATATGTAAGCAGATCTATTAAGGTTATTACCGATAATTTTATAGCCTTTAAAAAGAGTTTCGATAATATTAACGGCTTCAGCAGTAGGGAGTTCTGTTTTAAAATAAATCAGCATATTGTTAGTTTCATCTTCAAGAAACTCATGATCGTATTTTACTATTTTTTCTTTTGATATTCCACTAACGAAACTTGGTATCGCATCAACTAATTGCGAT
>CAMQYB010000228.1 GCA_947039055.1 uncultured Deferribacteraceae bacterium | reverse complement strand
AAAGTTTTGAGTGTTTCTAATTTAGTTTTATGTGCAAATATTTTATCACAAGTTAAGTTAGCGACTTGAATAGAATTGTAATTTGTTGAAAAATGGTTATAAAAAATCTGCTTGCAGATATACTACAAGCAGTTTTATAAACATAATAAATTATGCAGATTTAACTTCTTTGATTGAAGGTATCTCTTCTTTAATTCTTGCTTCAATTCCATTTTTTAATGTCATCATAGAAAACGGACAAGAACCACAAGCTCCTCGAAGCTGGACTGTAACAACACCATCGTCTGTTACATCAACTAAATCCACATCACCACCATCGGCTTGGAGCATAGGACGTACCTTTACCAATACTGCCTCTACTTCATCTCTTAAACTCATTGTACTACTCTCCTCTTTCTTTTTTTATCTCAGCTTTAAGATCATCAACAAGGCTTTCTGCTTTACCGATTTTCTTATAGTAATCTTTCAACGCCATCTCTACGGCTTCTTCTGCCATAACTGAGCAGTGGATCTTCGCAGGAGGGAGTCCACCAAGTTTATCTACTATATTCTGATTTGTCAATTTTAATGCTGCTTCTAAATGCGTACCACGAAGAAGTTCTGTTGTCATTGAGCTTGATGCAATAGCTGCTCCACAACCGAAAGTTTTAAACGTTGCCTCTTCTATAATACCTGCATCGTTGATCTTTAGAAACAACTTCATCATGTCACCACATGCAGGATTTCCTACTTCGCCAACTGCTGATGGGTTTTCGATTTCTCCCATGTTTCTCGGATTTGTAAAATGATCCATAACTTCGTCGCTGTAAGGACCCATATTGTTTGTAGCCATAACTATACCTCATATAAATATTTTATTCTTGTTTTTTAAAAAATTCTATTCTCTACTGTAAAATAGCTCTACTCTGTTATATCAAAGCAGTCTATTCTCGTCTATCTAAATAATTCTATTCTCGTCTATCTCTACTATCTACTATCTATTATAAGCAGGAGACATCTCGCATAACCTATTAACTATCTTAGGTGTAACTTCAAGTACTTGGTCGATATCTGCCTGAGTATTATATTTAGAAAGTGTCATCGTCATTGATCCTGCACAAATATCTGTCGGAACTCCAACCGCTGTTAAAACGTGTGACGCTATTAAATCTTCCTCATCTTCAGCTAATATATTAGATGAACATGCTGAACCTGATGCTGCATAAATACCGTTCTGTGTGTACGACATAAGAAGTGATTCACCTTCAATATATTCAACCCAAAACGATACATGGTACGGAAGTCTATCATTTAACGATCCTGTGAAATGAAGAAAATCAAATGACTTTCCTAAACCTTCAATAAGTTGATCTCTCAACTTTTCTATCTTTGGAACATAAACTTTCATCTCTTCTTTCGCAATTTTACAAGCTTCGCCAAATCCAACAATAGCTGCAACATTCTCTGATCCTGATCTATAACCAGCCTCTTGATGTCCGCCATCTAAAAGAGATTTTAACTTAACTCCACTACGAATATATAATGCCGCAGCTCCACGTGGTCCATAAATGTTTTGTGATGCAATCGTCATTGTTGATGCTTTAATCTTATTCACATCTATCTCTAAAAAACCTGCCGATGCTACTGCATCTACATGCAAATGAACACCCTTCTCTTCACAAATTTTGCCGATACCTTCGATATCTTGAATAACTCCGATCTCAGGATTAGCATGGGATACTGCAACAATCGCCGTATCTGATTTGATTGAAGATTTTAACTCTTCTAAATTAACCTTACCATCCGTGTCTACTTTTAAAACCGTGTATGTATAACCCTCGCTAACTTTCTTAGCTAGTAAATTGTGTATAGATGCATGCTCTATCTCTGACACGATAATATGTTTCTTATCTTTTAAAACAGCTAAAACACCTTTAACAGCTAAATTGTTTGATTCCGTTCCGTTAGATGTAAAGACTATCGTATCATCTTCATTAGCACTCAAAAGTGCTGCAACTTGCTTACGTGCCTCTTCCACCGCTACATAAGATTTTCTTCCTAATGGATAAAAATGTGCCGATGGATTTCCGTACTCTTCTGATATAAACGGCAACATCACGTCAACTACTCTCTGATCTGGTTTCGTGCCTGCTATGTTATCTAAATATATAAAACTCATATATGCTATCCTTAAAATAATTTAATTATGATATTGTTAAAATCAATATCCTATTTCAATATAGATACTACTTTTTTATCTATATGTAATTAAGACCTATTTTATCTCATTTAGTTCGAATTACAAGCTAAAAAACAATTATTTGGAAATTTATCAATAAATACATATAATATATTTATTTCTTAGCTAGCTATAATCTATAGCGTATCACAAAATTATTATAAGTGAAATTGATTAATTAGGCAGTATTAGAAATATACATGTTCTCATTTTTTTCAATATAGAAATGAAAAACTTGTCCGTCTTGTGAAAAGTTTATTCTAACTTCTACAACGTAAGTGTATCCTACTATTTAAAATATACTTCCATATACAAAAACCTATTATAATTTTTAAAACTTAAAACTTTGCTACTTTATAATTTTACAATTTTATAATTCAACAAAATAATTTAGTGATATGAAAGTGCTAATCTCTTTCAAGACAATACATATACATAACTCTAAAAATGTTGATTTAATACTCGTCTAAATTATCTACATAATCCAAATTATCTAAACTATCTAAACTATCTAAACTATCTAAACTATCTAAACTATCTAAACT
>CAMQYB010000227.1 GCA_947039055.1 uncultured Deferribacteraceae bacterium | reverse complement strand
ATACTCTCTAAAATATATAAATAAAATCTACCAAATACTAATCACAACTTTATATTTTACTAATCACTTTTTGGAGTGAAATCAATTTTAGATGTAAATGCAGAATCAGGATCTGAGTTATTATCAACCTCAACATCACCATCTAAACCACCTTTCAAATCATGATTATATAACGGACGTTCAAGCAATCTATCGTAACTTGACCACTCGCCACCTGAAACATTATCTTTTGCAAATACAGATTCAAATGTTTGCATTTTTGCGTCTATATTATCAATATAATGAAGCAGAAACGCCTCACGTATTTTAGGACGTTTAGGTGAACCGTACTCTAAATAACCGTGATGTGATGCTATTAGATGCAGAACCAATGTCTCTGCCATTTTTGGAAAACCATCGATCTTTGCAACATAATTCCTAACCATTTCAATACCTATAAGAAGATGTCCTAACAATCTACCATCGTCTGTATATTCAAAACCGTTCTCTATATCTAACTCATGAATTTTCCCTACATCATGGAATAAAACTCCCATGAAAAGTAGATCTCTATTCACAACTGGACCGTAAAAATCTGCAACCAATTTTGATAATTTCAACATCGATAATGTATGATCTAAAAGTCCGTTCACGTATGCATGGTGAACTGTTTTTGCAGCAGGACTTCTCATAAACATATCAAACTGATACTTATCTTCTATAAACATTGTTGCAAGAGATTTGAAATAATCAGCCTCTACATTCTTATTTAAAAAATTCGTAAGTTCAACAACCATCGCACCCATATCTTTACCACTCTTAGGTAAAAACACAGATTTATCTGCATCCTCAATCAAGGTCATATCCTTAACTTTTAATTGCGTTACTCCGTTATACGATTGAACAACTCCATCAATATTAACAACGCAACCTTTCTCCACTTTGCATTTTAATTTGTTGCTATCAAACATAATTCCGTTTATAACTGTTCCTTCTGTATCTGATAAAGATAATCGTAAATAAGGTTTATTATCTTTTGTTTGTAAAGTTTGAAGATTAAATATCATATAATCTTTTTTAATACTAAGTTCCATCCCACACCTTTCATAAATTAAAATAATGAAATAATATTAATCGAAATCAATATTATCCGATTCTGTTATCGTTAAATTTTCTATTAAAAAACCGTCTAATCGCAGAGACTCTAAAACTTCTAAAAGAGTGTCCTTCATAGACGACGTTGTCATCATTATACAATTGTTATCATATAAAGAGTCTGTTCTAATCATAGCTAATGACTCGTATGAATCAACTATAGAGTTGATTAAGACAATATCTTTTAGTTCAGTATTAAATCTTATTTTATAAGATTTTTCAATATCAACATTATCGATATTAACACTATTACCCACTATGTAAACTCAATAAATTTTACTGTGATATATGAAAGAGAACTATGTATTTGTTTAAGATCTAATAGAGGCGATCTTTCAATATATATAATTTTGCTTTTAAGGTTATTTATCATTTTTAAAAACTTTTTCATATCTTTGTTTATCTTTTCAAAATCTAAAAGAAATACTCCTCTTTCAAATAACATCGGCATATGTCTATAAAAAACTGCTTCATTTAGATCAAGTGGATAAAGCCTTTTCTGCATCGTGCCGTATGAAAAGAAATCCAACTTCAATGAACCACCTCTTGGAGTTTTTTTAACAAAATCATAATCTAAAATAATCGGATAATTATCTTCAGGTAAATTATTAAAATAAACAACACTACTATTATTCTCGTTCATTCATTCCCCCTAGAACTAAAACGATCTAGATATATTATCTAATATACCGTTGACAAATGCAGCAGACTTATCGTCACCATAATATTTTGCGATAGCCGTATAATCTCTCAAAATATTAGACGTAGGACGACTTTTTTCAAAAATCTCTGTTATACCTAATCTCAATATTATTCTTTCAATTAATGACAAACGTTCAATACTCCATTTTGCTGACAAAAACTGAGCCACCAAAATATCATTCTCTGATGACTTCTCTATTGTGCTTGAAACTAAATATGAAATATCTGCTTGCTCTTCTTCTGATATCATCGGATATTTTAGTAAACAACCACTCTTTATATTCTCAATCGTATCTGATGTAATTTCGTATGCATATAATACCTGCACCGCAATATCTACTGTTATATTTTTTTTAGCCACTAAACTTAACTCTTAACTTCTATTACTATATTTATAAACAACTCTATTATCCTTTTATCTGCTTAAATAATGAAACCATCTCGATTGCTGTTAACGCTGCATCAAACCCTTTGTTACCAGATTTTGTGCCTGCACGCTCTATCGCTTGCTCTATTGAGTCTGTTGTTAGAACACCAAAAATAACAGGTATTCCACTTTCCATTGACGCAGCTGCAACACCTTTTGATACTTCACTTGCAACATAATCAAAATGTGGAGTTGAACCTCTTATAACAGCACCTAACGTTATGACAACATCATATTTTCCTGATTTTGCCAATTTTAGAGATGTTAGAGGGATTTCATAAGCACCAGGAACTCTAATAATTGATATGTCTTTGATATCACCATTATGACGAACAAGACAATCTGTTGCACCTGCAACTAATTTTTCTGAGATAAAATCATTAAATCTCGATGACACTATAGCAACTTTGATGCCTTTAGCATCTAACTGACCTTCTATTACTTTAAAAGACATAACGCCCCCTTATCTTTAACTTAACTATATATACAATAACCAATATT
>CAMQYB010000226.1 GCA_947039055.1 uncultured Deferribacteraceae bacterium | reverse complement strand
TTAGTTTATTGATTATAATATTCTAAAGAGGATAGTATTATCAAGTTTTAGGGTTTAAATATGTTAGTAACTTAGTTTATTGATTACAATATTCTAAAGAGGATAGTATTGTCAAGTTTTAGGGTTTAAATAAGTTAAGAACGTTAGTTTATTGATTGCGATACTAAAAGTATTAGAGTTGTATCGTTTTATGGTTTAAATATCTTAAAACCTTAGTTTATTGATTATGATATTAAAAATATTATAGAGATATTGTTTTATGGCAGAATGGTTTAAAATTTAATTTATTAATATATTAAAATATAATTTTATTATATGATTATTTAGTGATGACAGTATTTGTTGATTATGTTATACTTCTTTCTCAATTTTGATTATTTGGTGGAGTGTTTTTATGGCATTTGATAAATTTAGTGATAAGTGTGCCGTTGCAGGTGTTTATGGTAATCATGAGGCTGCTAATTTAGTTTATTTATGTCTTTATGCTTTACAACATAGAGGGCAACAAGGAACTGGTATGGCTGTTTACGACGGCGAAAAGATCAATTCATATAAGAGTTTCGGCTTAGTTGCAGATGTTTACAATAAGAAGAGATTGAAAAAACTTCCTGGTAAATTAGCTATCGGACATAATAGATATCCAACTGATGGAAATTATTCACCAGGCAATATTCAACCGATAGTTGCAGAGTTACCTATAGGACAGATTGCTGTTGCGTATAACGGTAATTTCATGAACACATATAAAATACGTGAAGAGCTTATGAAAGACGGAGCGATCTTTTCAACAGAAACAGATCTTGAACCGTTTTTACACCTTATATCAAGAAGATTAAAATCAACTGATATTAATACAGCTGTCGTCGAGTCAGTGAAAGAGTTAAGTGGAGCGTTTGCAATAGTTCTTGTTGTGGATGATTCTTTAATCGGTATTCGTGATCCAAACGGCGTTAAGCCACTTGCACTCGGTAAGATGAAAGATGCTTATGTGTTAGTGAGTGAAACTGTAGCGTTAGATTTAATAGGTGCGAAATTTGTAAGAGAGATTGAGCCTGGTGAGATGATAATTATTGATGCAACAGGAATAAGATCTGTATATCCGTTTGAGTTAACAGGTTTTACGCCAGCTCCATGTGTATTTGAGCATGTATATTTTGCAAGACCAGATTCGTTTCTATTCGGTCAAGATGTTTACGATGTAAGAAAATCATTCGGTAAGATTTTAGCGAAAGAAGCACCTATTGATGCAGATATAGTTATTCCAGTTCCAGACTCAGGCATAACAGCTACTATAGGTTACGCAGAAGAGAGTGGTATACCGTTTGAAATGGGATTAATTCGTAATCATTATGTTGGCAGAACATTTATTGAACCTAGTCAATCGATACGAGATTTCGGTGTTAAGGTAAAACTTAATCCTGTTAAATCTATCATAAATGGTAAGAGAGTTATAGTTGTTGATGATTCTATTGTTAGAGGAACAACAAGCAAGAAGATCGTTCACATGTTGCGTGATGCTGGAGCTAAAGAGGTTCATGTACGAGTATCATCACCACCTACAAAAAACCCTTGTTACTATGGTATTGATACTCCAAGCAGGAATGAGTTAATTTCTAACACTCATACAGTTGAGGAGACGAGAAAATTCATAGGAGCAGATTCTCTAGCGTTTCTATCATTAGAGGGGATGATATCAGTTCTTGCGAGTGAAGATTATTGTACAGCTTGTTTTACTGGTAAATATCCGATTGATCCAACTTTATTAAAAAGAGATGATATATAATTATGAGATTATTGTTACTTATATTTTTTATGATAACGAGTATGAGCAGTTATGTGTTTGCTAATGAAGACGGCACTTATGTAAATAACGATGGTTATTTTAAGTCAAGAGGATTTGTTGGCGTATACGGTACATACACAGATTATAATAAAGATTATTTAGAGGATAATAAAATATCTGGTGGTGGGTTTGCATACGTTAATGTTGTTAATACGATTTACGGTAATGCGATGATCGGTATAGGTTCGGTGTATGAGTATACAAAATTAAAAAAATCAACATATACGGGATTGGTAGATAACACTGCTATCCAACTTAATATAGCGTATAAAACATCATCTAAGATGGTTAACGCATGGGGTGGTGTTGGTTTCACATTAAATTTTTATGATGTTCTTTTTACAAGTTATAAGAATGGAGCAATGAATTTAGATGTCCGTAAGCATCAGTATGAGATGTTAGCAGGACTTGATTTATTTGTTGGTGCAGAGTATCTTTTAACAAAGAATGGTTTAGTAGGAATTTTTATGGAAGCTAGATATAGTTTTAACGAGAATTTTGTTATAAATACTACTCTTGATGAAACGAATGCAGACGGAACAAGTATTGTTTTAAAAGAGGCTATATCACCGTTTAACTTAAAGATCGCACTTGGCATATCACTTAATTTCTAGTTTTTTTACTGTTTACAATTTGTATGGACTAACGAGCCGAACCGATCCAATCTCCATAAACTGTTTGAATTTGTATGCACTAACCAACGGATCGCAAACTGATTAAAAACGTGAACTAAGAAGCCAATCATGAACTCACAACCCAACGGATCGACTAACCGAAGAATACACTGACAATAAACCCAACTAACTAATCAACCAAGCTAATCACCACAAACCGTTTACAATTTACATGCACTAACCAACCGAACTAACACACAAACCATAAACCGTTTGCAATTTGTATGCAGTAATTATTTGCTAACTCAACC
>CAMQYB010000225.1 GCA_947039055.1 uncultured Deferribacteraceae bacterium | reverse complement strand
TTTCAAAAATGTTCTAGTTTATAAATCTATATAATATTGAAAAAAAATACGCACACAAATATAAAGTATAAAACTAATATTTTTGTATGCGTACAAATTTAATCTATAGCACTCTTAAAGTATAGAACTATTAAAGTTTAAATCCTTGTTTCTTATAAGACTCAATCTGTTCGATATAGATAGGTTTACCGTAGTAGTTTGATACAAACTTGCTCCAAGTAAGATCAGCTATACCTTTAATAGCGTAAGCTTCTTTCATTTTAACATCGTATTCATCAACAAGTTCGTCGAATGCAGCTTTGCTGTAGCTATTATCGTGAAGGAATGATTTAAGAGGTAATCTTGGAGTTTCAACTATAGATACGCCTTCATCAAGATAACCTATAGCTAATCCTGCTATCGGGTATGTGTATTTAGGTAGTTCAAAAGTTTCAATAATTTCTTTTACAGATGTTCTAATTGCACCAACTGCAACAGAGCCTAATCCTTCATTTGCTATTGCAACAGTTGCAGCTTGCATTGCGATACCAACATCAACTGAACCGATGAGTAGAGCTTCTAATGAGTCTTGAATTTTCATTTCAACTCTCTCTTTTTTCATCACACGATCAATCTTATTAAAATCCATTACGAATAATAGAAAGATAGGAGCTTTTTTAATATAACTCATTCCTCTGCCTGATGTTGGTGATACAGTTGTTTCATAAAGAAAATCTTTTTTCTTCTGATCTGTAACAACTATTATTGAATACTGTTGTCCGTTAGCGTAATTTTGTGAACAGATAGTTGCTTTATAAATATTATGTAAAACATCTTCTGGAATAGGTTTATCGCTAAATTTTCTTATGCTACCTCTGTGAGTGAGTAGATCTAATGTGTCTTTCATGCTTTTCTCCTTCTGAATAATATGCTTAACTTTACTGCTTTTGTGTTGCTTAAAACTTTACTGCTTTTATATTGCTTAAAACTATTTTCTTGCTGTGATAAAAATTCTATCAGCAAACTTTTTAATTCTAAGATCTTTATAACCTTGCATTACAGATATATTATTAAACCCTACAGATCGTAAAATATCTACAATTATACTTTCATCGTAATATCTTTCAACTATCTGTGCATCGCCTCTGATCCAGTTACTATCTTCTTTCATAAACATTGTAATGTTGTAAATCAGTTTCTCTTCTTTTTCATCGTAGTAAGCGTTATTGATAAAAACATTTAAATCTTCAACAACTGAGAACGAACAATCAGCAACCGTAATTGATGATTTATAAGAGTTGATATCGAATACAAATATAGCATCATCGTTTAAATGTTCATAAACTTTTCTAAAAGCAATTTCAAGATCCTCAACAGTCAATAGGTGGTTCATAGAATCAAGTAACGATATCACAGCATCGAACTTAACACCTAAATTTAACTCTCTTACATCTGACTGAATAAAATTGACAGTTGGAGCGTTAATAGTAGCGTATGCGAGCATAGATGCTGATCCATCAACACCCATCACATCGTATCCTATCGTAGACAATTCATGTGATACATTTCCAGTTCCACAACATAAATCTAAAATTTTTGCATCAGGTTTTATATATGGAAATAAAATTCTGTCTAAGGCTTTAACCATAGTTAGAGGATATCCTATCGTCCAATATTTATTATAAAAATATGCGAAAAAATCGTAATCAGAGTAAGAAAATTGTTTCATTATAATTAATACCTAAATCTATTTATTTTAATTTCAAACCGTTTTATTTAACATATAAAAATGATTTACAGGACCAGATCCAGCACCTATATCCATATCAACACCGTACTTTAAAGACTCAGTAATATACTTTTTAGATAACGATACTGCATCGTAAAGATTATACTCTCTTGCTAGATTAGTTGCAATGGCAGCAGAGTATGTACACCCAGTACCATGAGTATTTGTTGTATCAATTCGTAAATCTTTAAACTCTTTAAAAGTTTTTCCATCGTATAATATATCTGTAGAGTATTCATCTTTATCTGCATGTCCACCTTTGATAAGAACATTTTTTGCACCTTGTGAGTGGATTATTTTTGCAGCCTCTTTAATAGTTTCAACACTATTAATTTTTATATTAGATAAAATTTCAGCCTCAGGAATGTTCGGAGTAATAAGCATAGATAGAGGTAGTAGATATTTTTTCAAACTTTCAGTTGCGTCACTTTTAAGTAGAGTATCGCCAGACGTTGCAATCATCACAGGATCGAAAACATAGTTGATGATTTTATATTCAGCTATTTTTTCAGCTATTAGTTTTATAATATCAGTTGATGCAACCATTCCAGTTTTTACAGCGTCAGCACCGATATCTGATAGTACAGCATCAATCTGTGTTTCTATTGATTTTAACGATAGCTCTTCAATATAAGTTACACCAAGCGTGTTTTGAGATGTGATCGCAGTGATAACAGAGGTTGCAAAACCACCACAAGCAGATATAGATTTTATATCAGCTTGAATACCAGCACATCCGCCAGAATCTGATCCAGCTATTGTTAGCACTTTTTTAATCATTTAAACTCTCCAGAATTTAATCGTGTAATATTTGATGTATTTTAAGTATTAATACTTATTAAAATTTGACGTTTTAATAAATAATCTTTACAATTATTCACACTTACCAAAACGTTATATTATGATAGTAAATTTTGTTAATTATTACATTTGTCAGAACTCAATATTGTGATAAATAACTACTATTCACACTTACCAAAACGCTATATTATGATAGTTAGCTTTGTTAATTATTACATTTGTCA
>CAMQYB010000224.1 GCA_947039055.1 uncultured Deferribacteraceae bacterium | reverse complement strand
TCATCTAGTGCTATATCGTGAAATTATGCAATAGTCGTTGCAGTTAGTCAGTTTAATATCATTACTTATACCTCTGTATATTTTTATTGACGATTTACCTTTTATCGTCAGTATAAATATTCGTTGCCACCTGAATGAATAGATTGTATATATAAAATATAGATAATTTCATCTGTTAACTCAAACTATAACACTGTTGTATAAGTATTTAATCTATTAATTGTAATTACAGATACAGTAGTATGAATATTTAATCCATTAGGTTGTATAACTCAATTTTAACCATAAGGGAAATAGTTCTGTATATAAAACAAATTTTAAAAAGTTTTTAGAACATATATCTAAACCCAGTGCTAATTCTTCCTGAAGAGTGTTTGTCTATATTTTCTCCCCAAACTTTGAGGGTTGCATATCCGCCAATTTCAACAAAATAGGTACTATATTTAAGTACACTAATATTAATCCCTGCACCACCACCTACTGTGTAACTAACTAAGGATCTGAACGCTCCAGTTGATATGCGTCTCTCTCCACCGTATCCAACATCGAAGAACATAAACGAGTATGGAGTAACAGGATATTTAGAAGATTTTATAGGAAAGCCGAATGATATTTTTTCAGAAACACCTCCAAAACCTTCAGACTCCATATCGCCTTGACCAACGATGCCTATAAAGTTTCTGATCTCAAATAAACCTTTACGATAGATAGGAAAAGAAAAATCTACTCCACCACCTGTATAGTGTAAATCAAGAAATCCATTTAGTGATATAGCAAATCTATACTCTTTCATTTTTTGCTTAAGATTAGTTTCGTTATTTTTATCAACATCAATTGTTTTTGTCGCAGTGCTAATATTTTGATCGTTGTTGATATTATTTAGATCATCGATATTGTTTCTAGTTTTCTCACTTTTGTTATCTGCATAACTTGATGTTGTAGAGAGAAGTGATATAAAAAGTACCAGAAATATGGTTTGTATAATTTTAGTCATTTTAAACTTTATTCCTCCTAACCTGTCTAATAGTAACGCTCAATAAACGTTTGATAACACAAAATAATATTCATAACAATTTCTAATATATGATAATGAAAATAAGATAAATATTGTTTTATGTGTTAGTAAAATATTAATGTTTATAACTCAGAATTTGTTTTATAGTGGTAATTAGTATAAGACAATACATCTTCTTGATAAATATTAGATTTTAGGATATCATGAGCATTCTCATAGTGAAATAAAAAAATTGGGGGATATAAAAAATATGATGCCATATCTTTTACAGATAGGATCTTTTGAATTAAGATACTACTCATTAATGTACATTATCGGATTGCTGCTATCAATATATCTAGCGAAAAGAAGAGCGAAGCAATTAGGTGTTAAACCTGAAATAATGGAAAATATCATAATTTTAAGCTTTATGTTTGCTATAATTGGTGCAAGATTATATTACGTTCTATTTAACTTAGATTATTATTCACAAGATCCGCTATCAGCGTTTGCTATATGGAAGGGTGGACTAGCTATTCATGGTGGAGTTATAACAGGAGCAATTTCTGCGGTAATTATTCAGCGATATTATAAGATAGCACCGTTATTTGCACTTGATATAATGGCTCCTCTCATGCTGTTATCACAAGGTATAGGCAGGTTTGGTAATTTTGCAAATGGAGAAGCACATGGAGTTCCAACTATTACACCGCCAGAGATTATATTTAGACTGAAACCAGTTTTCACAGAGTTTTGGACAACAACATTGACAACATTAAAGTTAGAGAATACACCTGAATCGATATCATCAATTGCGATGATGATTAAGGGATCTGATATATATGTGAATTTTTCAGACAAAGCGTATCAGATAAAAGAGTATGTTCCGTGGGGTATATCATTTCCACCGACATATCTGCCACCAGCGTATTTAGAGTTTGGAACATTACCTGTTCATCCGACATTTTTTTATGAGATGATATTAAACTTTATTTTTGCAGGATTAATGTTCTATTTCTTTTGGAGAAAAGATAAGTATATTGGATCAGGAATGCTAGTTGGATCTTATTTTATTTCATACGGATTTATAAGAGGTTTTATTACATTTTTCAGAGCAGATGATTTAATGTGGGGTATGTTTAGAGCACCTCATGTTGCAAGTATAGGATTTATTATTTTTGGAATAATCATGGTTGTTAGAGCATATAAAAAAATGAATGGAGCGAATAAGTTATGAAAAAAGCAGCAATATTTTTAGCAGATGGTTTTGAAGAGATGGAGGCGATTGCTCCTATAGATATATTGAGAAGAGCAGGGATAGAAGTTGATACTGTATCGATCAATTCTGATTTAAAAGTTATCGGTGCACATGGCTTAAAGGTTGAAACTGATATTAATATCAAAGATGTGAATGTAGATTTATACGATGCAGTTATCTGTCCTGGAGGACTTCCTGGATCAACAAACCTTAGAGATAACGATAAAGTTATATCTATTATAAAAGAAGCAAATAGTAATGGCAAATTAATTGCGGCTATCTGTGCAGCACCGATTGTGCTTGATGCAGCAGGCGTTCTTGATGTGAATTACACAACATATCCGACTGTTGAGAAGGGTATTAAGAGTGGTACATATCAAACTGACAAAAAAGTTGTATTAGATAAAAATATTATCACATCTGCAGGGCCTTCAACAGCTACTGATTTTGCAATAGAGATTGTTAGGTATTTATTAGATGACAATTCAGCAAAAACGATTAAAGATGAGCTACTAATATCTAAATTCAGTTAATTGATAAGTGTATGTA
>CAMQYB010000223.1 GCA_947039055.1 uncultured Deferribacteraceae bacterium | reverse complement strand
TAGTATGTTTGTTAATGGATAATAGTACACACGTTAATTAATAATACACATAGATCAATAAGTTGCAGTATTGCAGATGAATATGTAACAATTACACAGTGACGAAAAGTAATTTATTTAGGAAGGTATTTAAGAAAATGTCTAAGTTTTTTTATATTAAATTTTTAGTATTGATATTATTATTCGGATTTGCATCAAACTCATATTCATTACTCCCAAAATCATTTGCTCCAGTTGTTGAAAAAACAGCAGAGGGTGTTGTGAATATTTCAACAACAAAAACAGTAACAGGCAACCAGTCTGGTAATGATATGTTTCAGTTCTTCTTTGGAGATCAAAATAATCAGGCTCCAAATCAAGGAGTTCGTCCAAGAGAATTTAAAACATCGGCATTAGGTTCAGGTTTTCTTATAGATAAAATGGGTTACATCGTTACTAACAATCATGTGATTGAAGGTGCTGATGAAATCATCGTTAAAACAACAACACAGAAAGAATTTAAGGCAGTGGTAATCGGTGCAGATCCGTTAACCGATCTTGCGTTATTAAAGATCGAATTAAACGGTGAAATGATCGAGCCATTAGTTTTAGGTGATATAAATAAAGTAAGGATTGGCGATTGGGTTATAGCTATCGGTAATCCGTTAGGGCTTGGTGGCACAGTTACTGCAGGGATAATATCTGCTAAGGGTAGAGTTATCGGAGACGGACCTTACGACAATTTTATACAGACTGATGCGTCGATCAATCCTGGTAATTCAGGTGGTCCATTACTTAATACTGATGGTGAGGTAATAGGTGTAAACACAGCTATTATTCAATCAGCACAAGGTTTAGGTTTCGCTATACCTGTTGATATGTTGATTAAGATTTTACCTAAATTACGTGAAGGTAAGGTTAGTCGTGGTTGGCTTGGAGTAACATTGCAAGAGCTTGATGAAGATATCGCTAAATCGCTTGGTAAAGATGATACGAACGGAGTTTTAGTAGCTGACGTTATGATCGATCATCCAGCAGATAGATACGGCATAAAGGCTGGCGATATAATAGTTGGTATAGATGGACAGATAGTTATTAATGCAAGAGAGTTAACTAAATTGATAGGTGATACATCTCCTGATGACACGGTTAGAGTTAGAATTTTCCGTAACGGTAAACTTGGAGATATAGATATTAAACTAGGCGAACGTCCAACTAGTAACCAGGAGATCGTAACGAACAAAGTACCAACTGGAAATTTAGCAGTACGTGATATGTCTAGTAAAGAGCGATCAAGATTTGGAATAGATGAAGGTGTTGTAGTTACATCAATAAGAGAAGATTCATCAGCTTTTAAATCAGGATTAAGAAGTGGAGATATTGTTGTTTGGTTTAATAAACGAACTATTAATAAGAAATCTGATTTTGACACTTTTTATAAGAACGTAGAAAAAGGTAATGTTATAGGTCTGAAAATCATTTCACAAAGTGGTGGAGTTAGGTTTATAGCGTTTAATAAGGAATAGATTATATGATGAAAAAAGACGTAAAAATACAGTTGCGGTTTTTTGATCTAGATGCCTACCGTCATGTTAATAACTCTGTATATCTGAACTATTTTGAATTAGCACGAACAGATGCGTATAGAGAAATTTATGATAAAGCTGTTGCAGATCAAGTTTATATTGTTATAACAGAAACGTATGTTAAATATAAAATTCCTGTATTGTTTACAGATACAGTTTATATTAGGGTATGGATATCAGATATTCAAGGCGTAAAATTTACAGTTCAGTACGAGGTTCATAACGGCTACGGCAAAATTTTTGCAGTAGCGAATACCGTTCATGCAATGGTAGATTCAGCAACGAACCGTCCACTTAGATTACCTAAAGAGGTACAGAAATATTTATATGTACCAGAGGTTTAGAGATTGGTAATCGAGATATCTGTTAGTTGTAATAGTTACTTCTAAAGTTTATATATGAGTATTAAGATGATAATGTTATAGATATATAGCATTATTTTTTTAAAATTCTTTGTAATGTTTTTAAAGTTTAAAATTGTATTTATAAGGGGTGTGATAGTGAGTTTTAGTAAATTAATATGGGGTTCAATTTCAGAGATTTATGATAAGACATTAAACCATAAATTTATCAAAGAGTTATCAACTGGAGATTTACCAGTTGAGAAGTTTGGTTACTATATTTCGCAAGATTTACTGTATCTTGATTTTTATTCAAAGGTTTTAGCGATAGCATCAACAAAAGCATCAACACCTGAGGATCAGCGTATATTTATAGATCAATCAAAATATGCGGCATTTGGCGAAACGGGTATGCACAGATATTATATAGATACATACAAATTAGATATTCCTAAAAGAATGGGTCCGTCAGCGTTTTCATATTCGCATTATCTTTTATCAATAGCGTTATCAGAGCCGTTATCGGTTACTGTTGCGGCACTTTATCCGTGTGCAATAATTTATGCAGAGATAGGTTTAGAGCTTGGTAGAACGTATAAGAAAGAGGGTAATATTTATAGTAAGTGGATCGAGGAATATTCTAATCCAGCGTTTATGGAATCGGCTATGAGTGTACGTGATATTTTAGATAGATCGGCAGTTGATGCACCACAAGCAGAGAAAGATAAGATGAAAGAGGCGTTTACTGTTAGTGCCAAGCTTGAGTATCTTTTCTGGGATGATGCGTACAATTTAAGATCTTGGGGTATATAATATTTAGGTTTTGCATACTACAAATAATTGATCTAGTTATTTATTAAGAGAGGTTGATTTTGTAATATAATATAAATTATTGCAGAATCACCTTACTTATGTTTTCAGTTATTATACATTCGTTATATTAGCTATTGTTTGGTAGATATGTCGTATAATACTAGTTATTACATCGATACTATATTTAAGGTTTTCAGTTTGCTGTGTGGTA
>CAMQYB010000222.1 GCA_947039055.1 uncultured Deferribacteraceae bacterium | reverse complement strand
ACATAACTTTCTTATAACAATAATTTCAACTGGTTTATATCTAGGAAAAATGCCTTTCATGCCTGGAACATTTGGTTCTCTGCTTGCTATTCCTCTTGGATATCTTTTCACTTTTATACCATCATTAAAAGTTAAAATAACGATCGTAATAATATCTATATTAATAGGTATATACACATCAGATAGATACGCTAAATTGATCGGCAAAGATGATCCTGGTGAGATCGTTGTTGATGAATATTTAGCACTTTTAATATTCTATATTATTTTTCCGTTTAAACCGATATACATTATCGCAGGATTTATTCTTTTTAGAATTTACGATATAACTAAACCGTTTCCCATAAAACATTTTGAGGCACTTCACGGTGGTGTTGGAATAATGTTAGATGATATCATCGCAGTTGTTTATGCGATTATAACATTTATGATTATTAAAAAACTGTACGAGGTGTTTATATGAAACAAATTACATGTGCAATTGTAGCGATCGGTTCTGAACTACTTGAAGGATCTGTACTTGATACTAACTCTAACTATCTTGGTGCTAACCTATCTAAACATGGTTTTACAGTGACTGATGTCAGAATGGTTATTGATGACAAAAATAAAATTCTTAATACATTTAAGGAACTATTTACTACCCACGATATAATTTTAACAACAGGTGGACTAGGGCCGACATTTGATGATTTAACAGCAGAGATTTTTGCAATAGCAACAGAGAGAGAACTTAAACAAAATGATATTGCCTATAAACATATGGCTGATAGGCTCACTCAACTAGGCGTAACAATAGGTGCTGGACATCTTAGACAAGTTGAACTCCCAGTTGGATGCGATCTATTTGATAACAATTTTGGCACAGCTTTAGGGTTCGGCACAGAGTATAAAGGAACATATATAGTATCACTTCCAGGTGTTCCGTTTGAGATGAAATATATCTTTGAAAATCATCTCATACAATTTCTAATAGATAGATTTAAACCTGAAAAAATCCATTTTAAAGATCTGATTTTTGCATCACTTCCAGAATCTGTTATTGATGAAGATATTAGAAAATTTAAACCTATAAACACAACTATAATTTTAAACGCTGGTAAAGCTCAATTAAAAGTTAAACTGCGTGGAAAAGATTTAGAAGAGATAGAAAAATACGCTAAAATATTAGTAGATAAATATCCTAATAATTTCTTAGGGTATAACACAGATTCTATCGCTAAACTTCTTGTTGATATGTGTATACAAAAAAAATGTACAATCGGTTTTGCAGAAAGTTGTACAGGTGGTATGGTATCACAAATAATAACCGATATCGCTGGATCATCTGAAATTTTTATAGGATCAATTATATCGTATAGTAACAAAATTAAAATCAACCAGCTTAAAGTTGATGCAACTATAATTGATACTCATGGTGCTGTAAGTTCAAAATGTGCAGATGCCATGGCTAAAGGTGCAAAAGAAGTTTTAGGTGTTGATTACTCAATTGCTATAACAGGGGTCGCAGGACCAACTGGTGGCACAGATGATAAACCTGTAGGATTAGTTTATATCGCAATATCATCAAATAAAAACACAGTTGTGTTTGAAGAAAGATTAAAAGGTGATAGAGAGTCGATCAGAATACGATCAGCAAATATCGCACTCTTTAAACTTCTTGAAATAATAAAGGGTTTATAAACTTTCTAAATAAGTTTAAGGTAATACAAATAAGTTATGCGAATTAATATCAACTAAATTTTAACAACAGTAAAATTGTGAGAATTTATATATAGTAACGACTCGGTTTATGCACATTAGTAGATAGTAATTAATTTTTAACAACAGTAAAAATTGTGAGAATTAAAATTTCTAATTAAAACTATAACAGCATAAAAAAATATATGAGTTTTAAAAAGTTTAGTGTACAATACTGCGTAAGTAAAAAATCAATAAATAATAAAAAGGTAATTTCGATTAGATGAAGATAATTAAAAACTTATCAGAATTTTTAGATGAAAATGTTAAGATTGCAACGACCATAGGCAACTTCGATGGACTGCATATCGGACATAGAAAATTAATCGAAAAACTTAAACATGAAGCGAAACTTAGTAACCTTAAAACAGCCGTTGTAACATTCTTTCCTCATCCTCAAAAATTCTTCAAAAAGAAAGTTGAACTTATTAATACATACGATCAAAAAATAGAGATCTTTAGAGAGCTAGGATTAGATTATTATATAGAAATTCCGTTCGATGAAAAAATATCTGAACTTACACCTAATGAGTTTTTAAACACAATATTAGTCGATAAGTTAGATGTTAAAATGATCGTTGTTGGATCAAATTATAAATTTGGTTTCAAACAGAAAGGTGATGCTCATCTGCTTGAAAAGTTTGCAACAAGTAACGATATAAAAACATTCTTTCTTGAAAGTATTAAAGATGAAAACGATATTGTAATATCAAGTTCTCGTTGTAGACAACTTTTATATTGTGGCAATGTGGAGAGAGTTAAACAGTTTCTTGAACGTCCGTTCTCTGTAAAAGGTGTTGTTGTAACTGGTGATGAAAAAGGTAGAGAGTACGGTTTTCCTACTGCAAATATCAGAACAAATAGCGAAATTTTGCCAGGTAAAGGCGTCTATACTACAGAGATAATTATAGATCAAAAAACCTACAAAGCGATAACATACGTTGGCACAAGACCAACCGTTGATGACGATCATGGTCTTAGAAAAATTGAAACATATATATTTGATTTCTCAGAATATATTTACGACCAAATATTAGAAATTCATTTTTGTACATTTGTAAGAGCTGAAAGAAAATTTAGCTCACTAGATAAACTTATAGCACAGATGAAATTAGACTCATCAATTGCAAAAAAAATCAATAACGATTAGAAACAAAAATAGAGTTACAAATTAAAACATTCTACACTTTAATCTATAACT
>CAMQYB010000221.1 GCA_947039055.1 uncultured Deferribacteraceae bacterium | reverse complement strand
TCATCAACTAGTGGTAATTCTTTGAATAACAAAGTAACTATTACAGGTGGAAGTTTTAGATCTGTCAATATCTCAGGTGGCTCATCAATTGATGGTAATGCTAATGACAACAATGTAGTTATCGCAAGTGGTAGTTTTACTGGAATAACTAATATCTACGGTGGACTATCAACTAATGGCTATGCTCAAAATAACAGCGTCACTATTACAGGTGGAAGTTTTACTGGAATAACTAATATCTACGGTGGATCATCAACTAATGGTGGTACTACAATAGGAAATATGATAACTATCACAGGTGGAACTTTTGCAACTGGCACAGTGATCTCTGGTGGACATTTAGGCGTGACAACAGGAACTCAACCAACATTACATAACAACATAGTAACCCTTAATAGTATAGATCCAATTGGATTAGATTTAAGTGGCACTCTTATAACTGGTGGACAACATGGAACGGATAGTACAACTAGTGATATCCGTCGCACAGGTAATAGGCTCGTTGTAAAAAATAAAGCCAAAGTTGGCGATGTGCGTAACTTTGAATATTACGATTACTATATGAACAAATCAACAGATGATGCACTTCTAACATCAACTGGTAAAATTGATCTTGGTGTTAACGCTAAGACATTTATATATCTTGCTGATACAACCGAAAAAATTGAAATAGGAAGTTTCATTAAACTTATAAATATAAATGAAGCAGATCTTCTTGGTTCATCAACAGGTCTTTTAGGGTATTCAACAGCGTATCAAGGCGTATCTATATTTTATAATCTAACTGAACATTACGATACAGTAGCAGGTATTTATGGAATGACGGTAACCTCTGTAGATGTGAACCCACTATCAGTTACATTTCCTGAATCAAGACTTGCGGCATTCTCATTTATGAATCAAGCTAACAATTTTATACTTGGACAAGGAATAAATAGTGCAATGGATGCAATCATTGCTGATCCATCACAGTGGGCATTATTTAGTTTGTTATCAGGAGTGTTCTCTGGATACGATACCGAACTTACTGATGTAACTGGTAAGACAAGTTATAACGGTGCATCATTTATGGCAGGGATTGCAAAAGGTATATATGTACCTACAGGCGAACTTTTAACAGGTATATATTTTGAAACAGGGATCGGTTTTATAAGTTCAAAAATAGACACAAAATTAGGTAGTATGAATAGTGATGGCGATACAAATTATTACGGCGGTGGAATACTACTTCGTTACGCTATAGATAACGGATTTTATACAGAAGGATTTTTTCGTATAGGTGCATTAAGTCATGATGTTATATCTACTCATAAAGATACTCAATTTGAATACGGTTTAACATCGCTATATGTAGGAGCTGGTGTGAATATAGGATATGAACTTAAACTGTTTCAATCTCGTGATATGCTTGATATATATACAAACTATACATGGGCTCATTTGAATGAAGCATCACATATTATCAACGATCAAGATTATCTATTTGAGACGATAAACTCTCATCAACTTTCAGTTGGGCTACAATACAATTTTATACAAGCAAGAATGTTTTCTCCGTTTATTGGTATAAAAGCAGAGTATGAATTTGACGCTGAAGCTGCTGCTATAATTAGAGGAGAGCTCAACACATTAACACCTAATATCACAGGGTTTACTGGTATAGCAGATATTGGAGTGCGTATAACTCCTAGTTACGATATCCCACTTACGATGGCATTAAATTTCGGTGGACATTTAGGACGTAGAAACGGATTAGAAACATCATTTGATATTGAGTGGCGTTTTGGTGGCGATGATCAAGAAATAATAAATGAAAGCAATAGATTACGTGAAGAAAAAAGATTGATGAATGAACAACAAGAGAAACTTAATAATATTGAAAAAGCAAATAAGTTAGAAGAAGCGATTAATAATTCTAATATCAAAGTAACAAAAGTAGATGGTGGTATATCATTAAATATTGAAGATTTTCTGTTTGAAGTAGACTCTTACAATTTAACTCCTGAAGGGGTTGAAAGTTTAAAAGTTATAGCTGATGAAATTAAAAAGAAATACCCTAATAATATAATAACCGTAAACGGACATACAGATAGTACAGGCTCGTTAAAATATAATCAACGTCTATCAGAAAATAGAGCTAAAACAATTGTTGATATTCTAAAAGGTAGTCTTGATGAAGAAAACCTCTCTTATGAAGGTAAAGCGTTTAGCGAACCTATCGCTAATAATAAAACAAAAAAAGGACGTGCAAAAAATAGACGTGTTGAAATTATAATAGAAATGCCTGATAATATATAGTATCAACATAAGTATTAAAAATTTTGAACAAATTATCAAGTTGCCTGTTATATATTATATAGCATGCAACTTTTTTTTATCTGATTTGCTAATTGTTAGTCGTGTCGTAAACAGTTACTAACATTCAACAATTTTTAATTCTCTACCATTTTTTATTTTTTATATATTTTGTTTAAGATTTTATTATAATATTGTCAATTAACTTAATGGTAAGTTTATTGACTAAACATAACAAGTTCTATATGATTAAGGTCTAATAATGTTTTAACTTATTAATTTTGAGAGGTTGTTATAAATAATTTAAGTAATAAATATTGTTCTTTTAGTTTTGATTTTTGTTTTTTCAATAAACTTGTTTTACAATGTTTGATTATTACAGCGATTCTACTAGTTAGTCATTCAAACACTTTAGCACTTGATTTTACATATGATGGTACTCCACCTGCTGATAGTGGTTGGAAGATAGATAAGGTTTCTGGGATTATAGGTAGTGATATATTACATGCAGGTGATGGTGTTGCAGATGGCAATAGTTTAACAATTAATAGTGGAAACGGTATTGATGGAGCTCTTGGTGGCTGGGCGGTAACTGGTGATGTTAACAATAATAAGATAGACATCAATGCTGGTGTTATTTTTTCTGGTAC
>CAMQYB010000220.1 GCA_947039055.1 uncultured Deferribacteraceae bacterium | reverse complement strand
TAAAGTTTACAAAATTGATTTGTACGATCTAGGTTAGTTGGTGCAAATAGCACAGGCAATCTCAATTAGTTGGCAAGTTCGATTAGTTGTGCAAACTAGTTTGGTACAGTTAATTTATCGGTTGTTAAATTAGTGAATATAAGTTAATACAGCTATTTGCGATTTTTTGTGAATTAGTTAAAATAAGTAGTTAAACCTAAAATATGCAAATTGATTTAAATAATTTAGGTTAGTTTTATATAAGTAATAAAGTGTAAAAGTAGATATGTTGATTTGGAGTCTTTAATGGATTTTTTATTTAATGATTATGTTTTCCAAGTTATGACAATAACAGGTATAAATATCATAATTGTTCTTGGCTTAAACCTTATCACAGGTGTAACAGGACAGCTTTCATTAGGGCATTCAGCCTTCATGTCGGTTGGTGCATACTGTTCGGCTATAATAATGATAAAGCTTGCAGTACCGTTCTATCTTTCGATTGCGATTGCAACGGTTGTATCTGGGGCTGTTGGTGCATTATTAGGTATGCCTATTTTAAGGTTACGAGGAGATTATCTTGCGATTGCAACACTAGGTTTTGCAGAGATTGTGAGAGTAATTTTCTTAAACTTACAAGTAACAGGTGGAGCGTTAGGGGTTAGTTCAATCCCGTATGAAACGACTCTTAGCACCGTATATATAATTTTAGTTTTTGGAATAATCTTTATGTATAGATTTGAAAAATCAAGATTTGGTTTAGCATTAAGATCTATACGAGAAGATGAAATTGCAGCAGAGATGATGGGTATAAATATAGCTAGATATAAAGTTTTAGCTTTCACAATAGGTTCAGCATTTGCAGGACTAGGTGGAGCATTATATGCACATCAGATAACTTTTATTGCACCAGATGATTTCGGATTTATGAAATCAGTTGAGTTTATATCAATGCTTGTGCTAGGTGGCATGGGTTCAATAATCGGTGTTATAGCAGGTGTTATCGGCTTAACAGTTATCCCAGAGGTTTTAAGATTTGCATCGGAGTACAGAATGGTTATGTATGGTATCGTTCTGTTAGCGATGATGATATTTAGACCACAGGGGCTATTCGGTAAGATTAGAGTTAATTTATGATGAGTAAAGAAATATTATTAGAACTAAAAGATGTTTCACTTTCTTTTGGTGGATTACAAGCGATAGATAAACTATCATTTTCTTTGAAGAGAAAAGAGATCACATCTTTAATCGGTCCAAACGGAGCTGGTAAAACTTCATTGTTTAACCTTATATCAGGGGTGTATATTCCAACAAGTGGCGATATATTTTTCAAAGGTAAATTATTAAACAATTTAAAACCACACAAAATTACGTCGTTAGGACTTGCACGAACTTTTCAAAACATAAGATTATTTAAACAATTAACAGTTCAAGAAAATATTATCTTAGCTATGAATATGAAAAGAAAGAGTGGGATAATATCATCAGTCCTAGGTTTACCTAAACATCGTAAAGAGGTAAAAGAGGTTGAGGCGAACTCATTAAAACTTTTAGAATATTTTTCACTTGTAGATTGTAAAGATATGCGAGCAGAAAATTTATCATACGGTAGACAGCGTGAACTTGAAATATGTAGAGCGCTTGCAACAGGTGCAGATCTGCTCATATTAGATGAACCAGCAGCGGGTATGAATCCGATTGAGACTGAAAACCTAATGAGTTTGATAAAAAATATTAGAGATGATATGTCAAAAACTATCTTCCTTATAGAACATGATATGAAGTTAGTTATGGGTATATCGGATAAGATAATAGTTTTAGATCATGGGGTAAAAATCGCAGAGGGATTGCCTAAAGATATCCGTGATAATAAGAGAGTTATTGAAGCTTATCTTGGTAAAGAGGATTAAAGATAATATGTTAGAATTAAAAAATATTTCTACTAGATACGGCAATATCTACGCTCTTGATAGAGTAAATATAAAGATTAAAAAGAAAGAGATAGTAACTATCATCGGTGCGAACGGTGCTGGGAAATCGACTATTTTGAATACTATATCTGGAATATTAAAACCAGTAAATGGAACAATACTTTTTGAAGATGAAGTTATATCTCTTAAAGAGACAGATTTTATAGTTAAGAAAGGCGTTGTCCAAGTTCCTGAAGGCAGACAAATATTTCCTCATCTAACAGTTTTGGAAAATATTAAATTAGGTGCATATCTAAGAAAAGATAAAGCTGAAATCAGTAGAGATTTTGAATATGTAACAACTTTATTTCCGAGACTGAAAGAGAGATTTAAACAAGCAGGTGGAACGCTATCAGGTGGCGAACAACAGATGTTAGCTATTGCAAGAGGCGTAATGTCTAAACCTAAATTATTACTTCTTGATGAGCCATCGTTAGGTTTAGCGCCTATTTTTGTTAGAGGTATTTTTGATATCATAAAAGAGATCAATAAGAACGGTGTAACAATTTTACTTGTTGAACAGAATGCAAGAATGGCTTTGTCGATTGCAGACAGAGGATATATTGTTGAAACAGGCAAGATAAAATTAGAAGCAAAAGCGAAAGATTTATTAACTGATGATTCAGTTAGAGAGGCGTATTTAGGAATATAATTTCTAGATATGTAACAAGGCGATTTAACACTATGGTTTTTTGTGGCGTTCAAACAAATATAGTAATTCATCTAGCCACGATTCTGTGAGATGATATCAACTTACAAACAACATCAACTTGTCAATAACATGAACTTATGAGAACGCCAATTTTAAAACAATCCCAATTTATCAACAATATCAATTTTATAATCTAAATCAACTTGATTTACAAAACCCAGTGACTATTTATGTGCGTACAACATCAACTTAATTTATAAAACCCAGTGACTATTTATGTGCGTACAACATCAACTTAATTTACAAAACCCAGTGACTATTTATGTGCGTACAACATCAACTTAATTTGCAAAACCCAGTGACTAT
>CAMQYB010000219.1 GCA_947039055.1 uncultured Deferribacteraceae bacterium | reverse complement strand
CAAGTCAAGCATCAATAATACCTATTTGAATTATCATCAAGTTAAGCATCAATAATATCTATTTGAGTTATCATCAAGTTAAGCATCAATAACACCTATTTGAATTATCATCAAGTTAAGCATCAATAACACCTATATGAATTACTATTAAATTAAGCATAAATAATCTTTGGATAGGTCACAAATAGCGTGAGTATAAAAAACTGTTAATAATTTTTTAGATATATCTTCGTTTGAAAAAATATAGATCTGGATATTGTTATTATTTTATTTATTTTTTTTTTTGGGGGGGGGTTGTCACATAAACAGAAAATAAACGGATATTTTAAAATTATTGATTAAATCTTATTAAGATAGATCATCTATCAGCAATGCTGGATACGTTATCTTAATTTTCTCTGCACTCGTGGTATACTCATATGGACTAAATATCTCTATGATTTCAAAGTTTTCACTTACTACTTTAACGTGTTCCACTATTGTCGTATCTGCTGTAGTTGATTTAAAGATTAACTTAGGTATCAGATTAGCAAGTGCATATTTTATCGCTTCTTCTTTTGTAATAAAACCAGTTTTTGACTTTAACACAACTGAATAAATACCTTCAACTGCTAATGGCTCATTATAAATAACGTAGTATTCATCATTAAAACCTGATTGATAAATTGCGTAACGATTAGGATATGTATTGAGCACAGTATACGTAAACAATAATTTGTTTTTCGTAAAAGTACGTGTATGCGATCCTACATAGGTATAGTCAACAGGAATGATTCGAACTTTAGGAACCCAAAACTCTGCCGTTGTAGCAGACTTTGCAATATTATCTATTGTCAAGATAGATAAATTAACACCAAACTGATTAACTCGATAGTAAGCACTATCAACTAGAGATTGTATGTCATCTAAATTGTCTAGATATTCGTTTCCACAACCAGATAGAAATAAACTAAATGATAACATAATTCCTGTTAATAATCGTTTCATAAGTTTATTCTATCGTAACTATTTATATTTTGCAACAGTTTCAATAGCTACTGTGTTAAATGCGATCTCTGAATTAAATAAGCTAATGTCATTTTTGCTTAATGTATCATCTTCAAGTTTAGTTTGTAACTCTACGATTTTACCTTCTGCAATCTTAACATCTATCTCTTTAACATTCTCACAAACTTCTGTAAGAACTGTAACGTTATTATCTGAAACTTTGAAAAAACCACCAGAGATCACAAATCTTTCATACTTATCATCATCTCTCAATCTCAACTCACCTAATTTAAGAGAGGTGAAAAAAGGTGCATGATCTTTCAAAACACCAAACTCGCCTATCTCATTTACAGCAACGACTTCATCTACCTCGCCTGTAAAAACTGTAGCCATAGGAGAGATAACCTCAATATAAAGTTTTTTTATCATAATATATCAATCCTAATATCTACTTTTTAGACTCGTTATAGCCTTTTATAACTTCATCAATATCACCCTTCATATAAAACGCTTGCTCAGGGATGTTATCACATTTACCTTCTAGTATCATTTTGAAACTTCTGATCGTATCTGCAAGTTTCACATATTTACCAGCTTGACCTGTAAACTGCTCTGCTACATGGAATGGCTGTGATAAAAATTTCTGTATCTTTCTTGCTCTATTAACAGTCGCTTTATCTTCTTCAGATAACTCTTCCATACCTAGAATTGCAATGATATCTTGTAACTCTTTATATCTTTGTAAAATCGCCTGAACACCCCTTGCTGTGTTGTAATGCTCTTCACCGATATATATAGGATCAAGAATTCTTGATGTTGAATCTAGTGGATCAACCGCTGGATAAATACCCATCTCAGAAATCGCTCTTGATAAAACCGTTGTCGCATCAAGGTGAGCAAATGTTGTTGCAGGTGCTGGATCTGTAAGATCATCCGCTGGAACATATACTGCTTGAACTGATGTGATCGAACCTTTTTTAGTTGAGGTAATACGCTCTTGAAGCTCTCCCATCTCTGTTCCTAGTGTTGGCTGATAACCAACCGCTGATGGCATACGACCTAGTAAAGCCGAAACCTCTGATCCTGCTTGTGAAAATCTGAATATATTATCTACAAATAAAAGTACATCTTTACCTTCATCTCTAAAATGCTCTGCAACTGAAAGTGCTGATAACGCAACTCTCATTCTAGCTCCAGGAGATTCGTTCATCTGTCCGTATACTAGAGAAACTTTATCGATAACTTTTGACTCTGTCATCTCTAAGAAAAGATCGTTTCCTTCTCTCGTTCTCTCTCCAACTCCAGCAAAAACCGAATAACCACCATGCTCTTGTGCGATATTGTGAATTAATTCCATGATAACAACTGTTTTACCAACACCTGCTCCACCAAATAATCCCGTTTTACCACCTTTAGTATATGGTTCTAAAAGATCTATAACTTTAATCCCCGTTTCAAGGATTTCTGTTGATGTTTCCTGCTCTTCTAACAACGGTGTAGGTTGGTGAATTGCACGTCTTAGCTTACTCTTTATCGCTGGACCACCATCAACTGGCTCTCCAATAACATTAAGAATACGTCCTAAAACTTCTTCCCCAACTGGTACTGTGATTGGACCACCCGTATCAACAACTTTCATCCCTCGTACAAGACCATCTGTTGATGACATAGATACCGCTCTTACCGTATCCTCACCTAAATGCTGTGCAACTTCGCATATCAAAGTGCGTTTATGAGCTTTATCCTCAATTGATAATGCATTATAGATTGAAGGTAATTTAACGTCAGTAAACTTAACATCTACAACAGGACCGATTATCTGAACAATCTTACCGAACTTTTCTGCCATGGAAATCTCCTAATCATATACAATCTTTTTAAATTAATTATAAACTAAATTATATGTCTTTAATAAACTATTATAAACTAAATTATGTACTGTTTATAAGCTGTAAATCGCCTACAAACGAAACTATGTCTAAATTACGAACCAATGTTCAACATATAAACAATGTCAAAGTTGCGAACCAATGTTCAA
>CAMQYB010000218.1 GCA_947039055.1 uncultured Deferribacteraceae bacterium | reverse complement strand
GGTCGAAGTTCCTCAAAAAGCATTCCTTGCGGTATTAAAGCTTGATTAATTTGTTAATGATGCGTAGCATCGTAAATAATAATAAAGTCAACATAAAATAAAGAACTGATTCATACAATTGTAGTGAGTCGATGCTATATAAAAGGCGTTCAATTTAAATCTAGCCAAGGTTTAAATTGAACGCCTTTTCTGTTGTGCGATTTGGACTTTCAGATTTATTTTAAGCATGTTGAGTGTTTGTATTCTTTTTTATGTATATTTGCTCACAGATATTAAACATATATACAACTGCACCACAATAAAAAAAACTGATACCCTTACTGTAACCTTGTTAAATGTGATAAATAGTTTTAGATTTATACGTAATATTAAAACACACTCCGATGAAAAGAAACAACATCTTATTATTATGCTTACTATTGTCTATATGTACTTTCGTTAATGCTCAGAAATCTAGGGTTATAAACAATCCGAAATCGCAGTATAACTATGAGGCGTATGATATAAAAAAAATAGAAATAACTTCAGCGTATACAATTGTGGATATGCGCGTAAGTTACACGCCTAATTATTGGTTTAGGATAGATTCAATAACTACAAAATTCAAAGAGAGTAACGGTGATAGAACTTTCAAGTTGATTAAAAGTAATGGCTATGAATTAAATAAACAAGTCTTTATGCCTGAATCAGGTTATATTGACGGAACTTTCTATTTTGAATCGATACCTGCAGATATAACACAGGTTGATTTGATTGAAAGTGATAGTAAACCAGCATCTAATTGTTATAATATTGAGTTGAAATCAAGTAAACCATCTAAGCTTGATAATTTTTTAGGGAATTGGATCACTAATGATGGAAGTAATCAATGGATAATAGGTATTACAGAAGATAAAGTACTCTATAAAAATGATTTTTGGACATACTCAGTAATCAAATGTAGAGCAAATAACTGTGTTTTGAAAATATCAAAAGATAGTGTCGAACAAACTGTGTACCTGAAAAAACTAAAAAATGGGGACCTCTTATTTAAAGAAGCGAAAAATGCGAAAGAATTAGCATGTTCTAAAGATTTTACTTTTATATCTAAAGAATCAGAATGGGTATTTAATAAAAATAATTACGAAAAAGAAATATTTAAACCAGGGAAATCCTTGATTAGAGGTTATTGGGAAGGATATACCCCCAAATTAAAGAAAACGAGTTTGAAAATCAATGCTGTAGCCTACGAAAAGAATAAGGATAATATCTACATAGCAGAAATAAATGAAGATGGTACATTTGAATTAGAGATAGATTTAAACTATCCCATAGTCGTGTTTGTAGGTGATTTTAGGACATCAATGTATTTACAACCCAATGATACGTTGCTAGTCTCTTTTAATTTAAAAGAAAATAATAATTCTAAATCGCCAGCTAAGGGTTTTGAGAATAAACATATTTTTATGGGAAATAGGGGTAGTGCCGATTTAAATAACTTTACTGCTATGGTTAAGGATGATCTATTCGAACTTCCTACATTTGCAGTGAGAAATGAAAAGAATAATAAGATAAAGAATTCCAAAGATCCTATAAAAGAAATATTTGCTTATCGTGATGAAATTTCGGCACAGATGGATCGGATAATTAGCGACTCTCACGAGCTGTTAATGCCACTACAAGTCGATGATTACGTAAAAGATCAACTTGTTTTAGATCATGTTGCTAGCCTATTTATTGACCTTTTGGAGTTGCATTCAAACTATACGCGGACAAAATACAAACATACACAACGAAAAGATGGAAGTTGGAATGTACAGGAAAACAAATCATTTAAAGAGATTTCTGTCAAAGAATACTATAATTTTGTTTCAAAGTATGATGAAAATATATTAAATAATATTTTAAATATTTCATCGAATAATACTTGGGTCATATTTAATAGATATGAATATTCTGCGATGGTGCCAAGAATGTGGGAGGTAGAGCAAAAACTAAATGCCTCGAAGAATAAAGAAATTCTTGATAATATATTAGAGAGAGAACAATATCACCCAACTGAAGCGTTAAAAAGCAAACTAGAGGCAGGTGCACAAAGAGGTTATTTGTTTGCTGACAAAACAGTAAAAGATACATTATATAATAAAATAGTACCTGAGCTGACATCTCTCTTTTTTGCTACCAAAATGAATATATCAGCAAAGGATTTTTACCTCTATTCAGATAGTGCTTTTACCGCATTGGGTGGAAGTAATAATTTTTTGTATCAAACATCTGTTGTAAGGACGTTTTATAATAATTTTGAGCAGAATAAAAAGGATAAAAAGAAGGGTTATATAGATACTTTTACCAAAGAAATTATACATGCAATTCCTTTAATAACAAATGATTATTTAAGAGGACAATTGATTCGACTATATAGAGAATCAATTCAACAATTTGAATTGAATGTGATTGATACGAAAGTTTTAAATCCTAAAGCTGAAGCAGTATATAATAAGATAATTGCCCCATATAAAGGAAATGTTATATTTATGGACTTTTGGGGAATCTATTGTGGTCCATGTAGAGCTGGTATGATTTCGGCAAAATCATTGGTGGAAGAGTTGAAGTCACATAAAATAAAATTTTTATATGTTTCAAGTGTTGTAGATTCACCTGAAGAAGGAACAAACAAGTTCTTAAAAGAGAACAATATCAAGGGTGAGAATATCCGATTAACAAGTGATGAATGGAGTTATATATCACAAAAATTTGGCGTTTCAGGAATCCCACATACTGTGCTAATTGATAAAGATGGTAGGGTTGTAGAGAATAAAGCACACTTGGATAAGGCAAAACTGCTTGAGTTAGAGAAAAAATAAGAATCCGTTGCACTAACAGTGTGGGTGGCGATAATAGAGGCTTTAGCAGGATATACTTTAGCATTATGAATTGATAAATGTCTAACAATATTGATGTTGTTAGACATTTATTTTTTTTATTTCAGAAAGGAGTAGTTTGCATAAATATATGTATATTTGCGAATATACTTTTATATAAACTCATAATAATTTAGTTGTAGAT
>CAMQYB010000217.1 GCA_947039055.1 uncultured Deferribacteraceae bacterium | reverse complement strand
ATTATTGCAATTGTTAAACTATTGTGATTTGTTGATTTATTGCGAATGTTAAATTATTGTAATTATTGCTAGTTGTTCATGTATTGCGAATATTGAGCATAATTACGATTGCTGATAAACTATTGCGACCAGATAGACCATTTGCAAATCTTGAACTGATTGTAACTTACTAAACTATTGTGAGTGATTGAACTATCTGTAACAAACCATTTCAATATAGAGATATAAGAAGTACAGCCCCACACATGGCGAAAAACATTTACAGTCTAGCGCCTGACTTATAATCAGGCGACCAATAAGCGATACTTTAGACTTCCTTATCAAGTAAGGCTTGCACACCATATCGACTAACATGATCTATTATTTAAAAATGTTGGCGAAGGACTGTTTTTGCTCTCGTTCACAGCAGGGTGTATCTTTATAATATACTCATCGGAAATAATATGCTACACATAAATACAATCTATTATTTATTTGTGATCGCTTGTAACTTGTTCTCTATATCCATAACTATATCTTCAATTAATGACATGTCTTTTAATAAATTTTGATTCTCAACAAGTAGTAAAAATGCCGTCTTTATAACAGTCTTTATATCCGACTTTGAATCAGCCGATGACATACTACGAAGTTTCTGATCTAGCATCGCTGCCACATCTCTATAAAAATCTGCCTTATCCGCCTGAACTCGAATTGTAAACTCTCGACCAAATATCTTGAGATCAATATCAACCATTATTACTCTCGTTTATACATAATTTAAAATCTGAAATATTAGTAGCAAAACAAATATCTAATAACATATAATTATACATCATCTATATTCGCAACAAGGGTTTCTAGGCGTTCAATTGATCGCTCTGTAGATTTTCTTAAATCCTTGAGTTTTTCACCAAGTTCAATATTTGAGTCCTCTACATCTTTGTTCTTTACATGCAGAACACTTATCTCAGAGTTGTACAAATCTATACGACCACTAACTGCTGCTAACTCATTCCTAATATTTATCAATCTATCTAATATGTTCATATCTACAAATTAACATTTTCACAAATGTTTGTCAATATTCCTTATTATTTACTATTCATAATGAGACTGCTATATTACTCTTGTCAAAATCATTATAATAATATATTATATTCACCATGAAAAAACTTATATTAACATTATTAATTTCACTCATCGTAATCAGCATAATCGCAGCTGGATTATTCGCAACATACGTAATTACTACCAATAAAGCTTTCCTTAAAGAAACACATATTAATATCGAATTAGATATCAAAAATGGCGACACTTTTAGATCTGTTTATAAGAAAATATATAAAGGTATTAAAGTGCCGTATATGCACTATCTATACCTAACAAAAATAATGAACATTGAGAAAAAAATCAAAACTGGATACTATCAATCAAATGATATAACTCTTGAAAAACTAATCGAAGTTGTTATAGACGGAAAACAAACTTTAATAAAAGTTACTATTCCTGAAGGTTATAACCTTTTTGATATAGGAACTCTACTTCAAAAATTGTATATAATGCCTAAAGATGAATTTGTAACAGCAGCGTTCGATAGACAACTTATTGAGTATCTTCTCAAAGAAGATTATGAAAGTTTTGAAGGGTTTTTATTTCCTGGAACTTATTATGTACCAAAAGAATTTTCACCAAAAGAAGCTATAACTCTATTTTATCAAGGGTTTAAAGATAATCTACCTAAAGATTTTAAAAAGAAAGTTGAAGCTCGTGGGCTTACATTTTACCAAGCACTAATCTTGACATCTATCGTGCAAAAAGAAACTTACTCGAAAGAAGAGTCTGATATTGTTGCAAGCGTGTTCTATAATAGACTTAAATTAAATATGAGACTACAAGCTGATCCAACAATAATATACGGTAAATATATTTCATACGATGGTAATATTAGAAAGAAAGATATACTTAATGCAGAAAATAAATTCAATACCTATCGTCATAGTGGATTGCCTCCTACTCCGATATCTAACCCTGGAGTTATAGCTCTTGAAGCCGTGATGAACCCTAAAAAAACTGACTACCTGTATTTCGTTGCCGATGATAAAGGACAACATCTGTTTTCAGCAACTTACAGAGAACATGTGAATAATGTCAACAAATACCATAAAAAGAAATAACATAGGTTTATCTGCAGGAATTGATATAGGAAGCAATGCAACAAGATTGGTGATTGCCTCTATTTCAAACTCTAAAATAGATAAACTTATAATCAATGAAAAAAGAAGTACACGACTTGCAACAGGAATTCATAAGTCGGGAAAACTTACCGATCAACATATTGATATAGCCATCACATCTTTGAAGGAACTGTACGATATCGCTATAACGCAAAACGTATCCAATATACGAATTGTTGCAACGTCTGCTGTAAGAGAAGCAAGCAATGGACATATACTTATTGAAAAAGCAAAAGATATCGGTATAGATATAGAGGTAATCTCTGGTGAAGAAGAAGCTAATTTAACTCTGCTTGGCGTTAAATCTGTTATAGAAAATCTTTCATCAGCACTAATATTTGATATAGGTGGCGGATCAACAGAATTTATATTAACCCCTAAATCAGATGACTATAACGATGATGAAATAGTTTGTAAAAGTTATAAAATAGGCGTTGTGAAACTAGCCGATATGTTCAATATACAGAGCGATAGAGATGAAGACGTTTTAGCTTGTCAAAAATATGTTGATGAATATATCTCAAACATAAGCTTTGAAAACAATCCAAAAATGCTTGTGGCAACTGCTGGAACTGCAACAACTATCGCACAGATAGCGTTAAATCTGAAACATTATAATTCCGACCAATTAAACGGATATGTGTTAAATATTAAAAAAATTGAAGAGATTTATTTGAAAATTTTAAGCACACCTATTGATAAACGTGAATTGCTTATTGGGATTGAAAATGACCGACTTGATCTGATTATTCCTGGAAGTATGTTGCTGATCGCTATTATGAAAAAATTTAATTTTAACGAAGTGACTGTATCTGATTATGCACTCAGACACGGTGTTGCGATCTCTGCATATAAATAAATTATACTGCTTGAAAATAATATTGTATAGAACTT
>CAMQYB010000216.1 GCA_947039055.1 uncultured Deferribacteraceae bacterium | reverse complement strand
AAATTATTTCAATTAACGTTCGTATTAAAAATTATGTAATTCTATTGTCCGTCGTAATTATTTCTATTTGTTTTTGCTCTAATAGATAACCGTATAGGAATACCATAGAACCCAAACTTATCTCTTAACACGTTTACGATAAATCGTTGATACGAAAAATGCACTGCACGAGGAAAGTTTACGAACACGACAAAATATGGAGGACGTGAAGCAACTTGTGTCATATAGAAAAATTTCAATCTTTTTGTGCCAATAGCAGGAGCTTGATGTCGTGCAACAGCTTCCTCTAAGGCTTCGTTAACTTTACTAGTTTGAATACGTTTGCTATATAGTGCATAAAGCGAATTAGCGTGCTCAAATATTTGATATATATTTTTCTTAGTTATAGCTGATGTGAAAATAATATGTGGTTTATTTAGGAATTGTAATTTTGCATCAATTTCATTCATAATAGTTTTTGTAGCTTGTTTTGGATCATCAACTAGATCCCATTTGCTCACAACTATTATAACAGGTCTGCCTCTTTCCCAAGCTTCGCCTATAACTTTAACATCTCTCTCATTAACGCCGTCTATAGCATCAATAACAGCTATTGCAATATCTGATTTATCTATAGCGTCGATTGATCTATAATATCCGAAACGTTCTATTAGATCTTTAAACATGATAGATTTTTTTCTGATACCAGCAGTATCGGTTAGAATATATTTTTTCTTTTTATAGTTAAAAACAATATCAACAGAGTCTCTTGTTGTACCTGGAATATTTGTAACAATAACTCTCTCTTCATCAAGCAGTGCATTGATTAGAGATGATTTCCCAACATTTGGTCTACCGATCACAGTTATTTTTATCTCAGAATCATCTCTTTCATCATCCTCTTCATCATCAGGTTCATCTTCAATAAAAGATATAACGTGATCAAGAAGATCATCAACACCTTTACCGTGTGCAGCAGAGATCGGTATAAGTTCAAGATTTCTACCTAATGCGTAAAACTCTCCAAGTAGATCTTCTCTTTGGTGTGAGTCAACTTTATTAACAGCTACGCAGAATTTCTTACCTTCTTTTCTAAGAATTTCTACAACCATCTGATCAAGTGCGTGTAAGCCTTCAGCAACATCGGTTACAAGAATGAAAAAATCAGCTTGATGAACAGCTAGTCTAAATTGCTCTATCATCTCTTTCTTGATTAGATCATCTTTAAGATCGTACCCAGCTGTATCAATAATTTTAAATTTCTTATCTAACCAATCTGTATAGACTTCAATTCTATCACGTGTAACACCAGGTCTATCGTGAACGATAGATACCCTTTTACCTGCTATTCTGTTAAAAAGTGTAGATTTCCCAACATTGGGTCTACCTATTATTCCTATTGCAAACAAATTTGTTTCCTACTATCTTTTATTTTTTTATCGACAAAACTTTTTCAATACGTTTCTTAATACATCTAACAGGTATCAAAGTTGAAAGCGAGTCAAGCTCAGGACCTTCAGTTGATTTTGATATACCAACACGCACAGCCATATATAACGGCTTACCTTTCACACCGATTGTTGTTTGAGTCTCTTTCATGATTGATTTATATTTATCAACTGTAAGGTACTCATCATCACCAATAAGTTTAAGAAAACTTTCTAAAACAGGTTTTGTTGATTCTAATTCTAATATCTCGTCAGCCGCAGATGTTAAATCATCTGGTTGTTTAAAATAAACAGATATCTGTTTTGTAACATCTTTTATCGTAACTAAACTATCTCTAACAGATAGTAAACACTCTTTTAATCTATCAATATTTTCTTCAATAAACTGATCAGTTAGAAGTTCAATAGACTTCATATACGGTAGACACTCATTAAATAATCTATCCGTATCAAGCAATCTTATATGTTGTCCGTTCATCCAGTTTAATTTATCAAAATCAAAAACTGCTGCCGATTTAGATACTCTTTTAAGAGAAAATCTTTCAACAAGTTCATCAATAGTAAAAACCTCTTTACCATCATCAGATGACCAAGATAGAAGTGCAAGATAATTGATTAACGCTTCAGGAAGATAACCGTTATCTCTAAACTGTTCAACAGAAGTTGTTCCGTGTCGTTTAGATAATTTAGCGTGATCATCGCCAACTATCATCGGTATATGAGCAAATATCGGAGTTTCAAACTTTAAGGCTTCAAATATTAACGCCTGTTTAGGAGTGTTAGATAGATGATCGTCGCCTCTAATAACGTGTGATATTTTCATCAGTGCATCGTCAATCACAACAACATAATTATATATAGGCATGTTATCAGGACGCACAATAATAAAATCACCGAATGAATTAGTTGGAAAATCAATATCACCATGAATAATATCTTTAACGATAATACTCTCTTTAAAAGCTCTGAAACGGATTGCAGGTTTTTCACCGTTCGCTATACGTTTTTTCGCATCGTCTAAAGATATGTTTGCACATTTTAAATTATATAATGGAGCACGACTCTCTTTTGCAGCTTTTTCACGTTCAGCGTCAAGCTCTTCTTTTGTACAGAAACAGTAATATGCAAATCCATCTTCTAATAATTTTTCTGCATATTTTTTATATATATCTAATCTATCAGATTGACGGTATGGAGAGTAATCACCTTCAAATAAAGGAGATTCATCAAACTCTAATCCAACCCAATCAAGATCTTTATAGATCAATTCTTCACTTTCATTAGTTGATCTAACGACATCGGTATCTTCTATTCTTAAAATAGTTTTACCGTTCTGATTTTTTGCAAACAGATAATTAAATAGAGCTGTACGCAGGTTTCCAACATGGATATGTCCTGTTGGACTAGGTGCAAATCGAACTCTAATTGACATAATCTATACTCCGTATTTTATTACATATCTAGGGTAATAATTTTTAATTACACTTGAACTGGTGATTATACTACGAGATCACGTTATTGTCTATAATTATTGAACAGTTGTTATAATTTACATATGTGTTTATGCGATATTGTGAATATTTATGAAAGAGTGGGAGAGCGTATTGCGATAGTTTGCGTTATGTAATTTTGGTGCGATAGGTTACGTTATGCAATTTTGTTGTGATAGTTTGCGTTATGCAATTTT
>CAMQYB010000215.1 GCA_947039055.1 uncultured Deferribacteraceae bacterium | reverse complement strand
CACTTAACACGGTAGATAGTTCATTAGATACAGGTGCAACATTATTAGGCACGGCAGACAGCTTACTTAACACGGCAGATAGTTCATTAGATACTGGTACAACGTTATTAGACACGGCAGACAGCTTGCTTAACACGGCAGATAATTTATTAGACACGGCAGACAGTCTGCTAGATATAAAAGATCTTTCAACTGATAATAAAATTACAGGCCATGCAGCTGTTTCTCTTCATGCCGATGATTATCAGATAGATGATTATGGTGATGATGGATATCACAACAGTGATGATTATTACGATAATTATATCTATCAAGAAGATGTTCAAAAAGAGTTAGATAATAAAAGTAATAATATTGATACTATTTCTGTAGATGATTTAGATGTAATAGATTTAACAGAAGAGATACAAGTTGCAGATAAAAATGATCTACAAAAGAATATAGAAGATGTAGATATAGATAAGGATGTTTTTAAATATATGTCAGTAGAAGATCTTAAATTAGCTGCTAAAAAAATTATATCAGGCGAGAAAGTAGATAACAGTTCCCTCAATGTAAAAGGTGAGGTTGGCGAGTTATTAAGATTAATATCTGAATTAAAAGCGAAGATGGACGATATCACACCGACTGTATCAGAGACAAAAGGTTCTGTTCCAGACATTCTAACATCACTTGTATCAGTTAACAGAACAACAGATGATGCGATAACAAATCTTGTTCAATCAGCAGAAGCGTTACTTGATTACTATAAATTAATTTCTACACATACGTTAGAGTTAAGAGAAGCATTAAAGAACAGTGATATTGGTGCTATAAACAATCGTCTTGAGGCTATTGATTCTGTTACAAGCAAGGTTGACACAATGGGATTAAGAGTTTTAGAAAGTTTAGAGTTTCAAGATATAACAGAGCAGAAGTTACATAAAGTTATGTTATCAATGCGAGAGATCGGTACGGCATTAGGTTCATTAGTTGGGTTTCTACATTTCAACAGTTTGCCTAAGAAAGATGATAGTGATGATGTAAAAACATTACTAACTGATTTTGGTTTGAATTAGTTTTAGTTGTATGAATTCAAGTTATGAAGGTATAATTTAATGATTATAAAACATATATTAAAATTTTTTGCATTAGGTGCGGTTGTGGCTTTACCATTTGGTTTAGTTACGATAAGTAATAATTATAAGATAGTATCTAAAAAAGATGATCAATCATTAAATTCCGTTAATCCTTCAAGTCTATCATTAAATTCTGTTGATCTTGATAAGTTATCATTATTAAGCAATAACGAAATTCATCATAATATTTATATAACAGAAAAAAACCTATCATCAAACTTATTAATCTCAGATTTATCAACATTAGATTTCGGATTATATCAAAACAGTTTAATATCTAGCGATAAAAATATTTATATAAGTATTGATGAGCAAGGCGATATAGATAAAGAGATCGCACTTATTTCAAATGAGTTAAACGAACTAAATGAACAGTTAGAGAAAGAGTTATTAGTAAGTAGCAGTAATGATCTTCAAAATGATGATAAAAATATTTATATAAGTGTAGATGAACAAGGCAATATCGATCAAGAGAGAACTGTTGTAGATAGTGCAGAAGAACAGATAGTTGTTGCTAATAATTATAATAATGAACAGATAGCAGTTGTAGAGAGTTATAAAGAACCGTTAATTAATCAAGATACAGAGACCGATAAGGTGCTGATCAAGATTGAAAACATAGATGGCAAAATTGTTCAAACAGTTGTAAACAGAGAGAGATCTAAAATTGTTAAAACTCCTGAAACGATTATAACAAGTGAAACTGATAAAACTCTTAAAACTGCGATACAGCCAAATAGTTATAGAGATATTGCGATAAACGAGCGAGATATTTATAGCAGTTTAGATGAAGTTGATAATAAGGGTAAAGTATCAGAAAAGATTATAGTTGCTAAAGATATAGATAACGAAGAGTTGACAGATAAAAAATCTGTACTTGAAACGGCGTTTGCGAAGATAGATACTGTTGATGATATTGATGTTGATACGGTTGATATGACAGAAAGTATAGATGTGGCTCAAGTGGTTGATAAAGTTGAACCAGTTAAAACGTCTAATCAAGTTATTGTTGCAGAAACATTTGAACAAGTTCAAGCAAAAGAAACAGTTAATCAAGTAGAGCCTGCTAAGATTGCCACCACAAAAACCACAAAAACCACCATAAAGCCTGTTGAAACGGTTAGAGCAAAAGAAGTAGTTAATCAAGTAGAGCGTACTAAGATTGCAAAAACCACAAAAACCACCATAAAACCTGTTGAAACGGAATTGGTTGTAAGTAGTGATGCTGAAATTTTAGGTAATGATATTGAGTTGTATAGTAAGACAGATATTTTAGATACAACGGCGATAGAGATGATCGCATATAATAATTATATGACAGAAGATAAAAATGTTGAAAACAATGTTGCCGTTGAAGAAGTAAATACTAATGTAGCATCAACAGACACAAACGCAAATACAGAAGCAGAAACAAAAGAGTTACAGATAGCAAAAGCGAAAGCAAAAGCAAAAAAATTACAGGTTGCATTGGTCGAAGCTAAGGCAAAAAAATTACAGTTAGTTAAAGCTGAAGAGTTACGAGTTGCAGAGGCTAAAAAGATAAAAGCAAGAGAGTATGAAGAAGGTTTAATTAATTTAGCATCAGCAGGTAATATTACACAAGAGTTTGCATCGTTATCACCAAGTTTAGTTAACAGAAGTTTATCTATTGATCTGTCAGTTGGCAGAGAAGATATTGAAACTCCACCAATAGCTAATGATATTGAAAATATTAATACAGATCTTGTTTTAACAGATAGCCTTATTGAGCAGAAGAAAAAGATAGAAGTCATAATTGTTGATAGACGGAATATAAGTGTCAAAGACGAAAATTTTTACTACTCAAAAAAATCTATCCCGACTATCCCCACAACGGTTTTAGACTCAACCGTAAAAGGTGTTAAGACGGAAAAGCTTCGTATATTAGAGTTAGGTAGAGGTTTTAAATCATCAAGTTTTATCTCTGGACTATATTCATCTCGTCAATGTAGATAATATATCTATGCTTAGCACAATCT
>CAMQYB010000214.1 GCA_947039055.1 uncultured Deferribacteraceae bacterium | reverse complement strand
ATTTGCGTGAAGTTTAATATAGCATTTGCGTGAAATTTAATGTAGCATTTGAGTGAAAGTAAGATAGTTTGATTTATTTGAGCTAGACTATTTTGAAAAAAATATAATTTTAATAACTTGAAAAAAGTTATAGTATCGGTGGTAGATATATTTAATATTTATCACCGTTTTTTTGATTATAATTTTATAGTATTTGAAATTATAAAAGATTATTTTGAACAATAATTATTTGAATATATTTTATAGTTATAAATTTAAAATAGTTGATTTTATATTTAATTTTTCTGTATTAATAGACCGTAAAAACATTTCAAAACTTTCAAGACATTACTACACAGTTTTGTCTAGGCTGTAAGTATAGGTAAAGCTGAGTTGTTTCTGAATGTTGATACTCTTTTTTTCAGATGGCAAATATTTTTATTAAAGTTAAACTATGCATATAGAGAAACAATCAACTCTTTTTACACCAGCTGATTTTAACGTAGATGCACACTCTTCAATCGTGCTTCCAGTTGTGATAATATCATCAATGAGCAGTACAGAGTTGTATGTTGATTTTGATGTATAGATAAATGCATCACGAATATTTCCAGATCTTTTAGTTCTATCTAACCTGAATTGATAAGGTGTGTATCGTGTTCTTTTTAGAGCGTTATCAAGTTTGATATTATGTTCAGTTGCGATATGTTTTGCGATGATATCTGTTGGATGATACACTCTTCTAAATTTACGAAAAAAGTGCGAAGGCACAGGAATGATAGCGTCATACTCTTCAATATTTACATTTGATAAATCGATAAGTAAAGGCAGAAGTTTTTTCACACGCAAAGCGTACTGAAATTTTATATTTGCCAAAACCTCTTTTATCGGATACGAGTAGCTATAGTTAGAATATATTTTACTAATATTCTTTTTGCTTTGTCTGCACACAATGCAAACATTATCAATCAAAGCGAGAGATGAATTGCATTTTGTACAAGTTGTCTCAAGTTTTAAAAGCTTGCTGTAACAGTCATCACATAATGAGTGATAATTATCTGTTACAGATTTACAAGCTGAACATTTATAACCAACGATTAATTCATCTTCAATTTTTCTCATATCTATCTTTTAAAATCTATCACATATTGAATAGATGTTTTCAATATATTATTTATCAATTAAAGATTTCCCAGTCATCTCTTTTGGTTGAGGTAATCCTAATACTTCTAATATAGTTGGTGCAATATCGGCTAGTTTTCCACCGTTCATACCTAGTCTACATTTATAATTATGGATTATGAACGGAACTTTATTAGTTGTATGTGCCGTGTGTGGTTGATTATTTTCATAATCCCACATACATTCAGCGTTACCGTGATCGGCTGTAAGCATAAGCACAGCATCCATGTCATCAACAATTTTAACAACACGTCCAATGGCAACATCAACAGCTTGACACGCTTTTATAATTGCATCTTGAACACCAGTATGTCCAACCATATCAGGGTTTGCAAAATTCATCACTACTAAATCTATATCACCTTTTCTAAAATGTTCTTCAAATTTATTAGTTGTTTCATTTACACTCATTTCAGGTTTTAGATCGTACGTTGCAACATCTCTTGGCGACGGTATAAGTTCTCTAATTTCATTAGGGTACGGTTGTTCTTCTCCACTATTAAAGAAATATGTAACGTGAGGATATTTTTCAGTTTCAGTAATTCTAAGTTGTTTGAGTCCGTTGTCACTTATAACTTTTGCTAAATTATTTTCATAAAATTCAGGCTCATAAGCAACAGGTAATTTCAAGGTTTTATCGTACTCAGTTAAAGTTAAAATATCTAATAGTGGTTTATCACCTCTATTAAATTCTTTAAAATTTTCATCTACCATAACATCGGCTAATTGTCTTGCTCTATCTGATCTAAAATTCATCATGAAAACAGAATCACCATCTTTAATTTTTCCGTCAACTCCTTCAATAATAGTTGGCAGAATAAATTCATCAGTTTCGGTATTGTTAGCGATAGCAGATATCGGATCGTGAGCATTTATACCTTTACCGTTTCTAAGAGCGTCCCAAGCTTTCTCAACTCTGTCCCATCTTTTATCTCTATCCATAGCATAAAACCTTCCGATGATTGTAGCAATTTTTCCGTACTTTATTTCACTAAGGAAATTTTGCATATCAGTTATATAACTTATTCCAGCGGTTGGAGGCGTATCTCTGCCATCTGTAAAACAGTGAATGTATAACTCTTTAACTCCTCTCTCTTTAGCGATCTTAATAACAGCTTTGAAATGATCTATATGAGAGTGCACACCACCGTCAGACATAAGCCCCATTAGATGTACTCTGCCAGAGTTTTTTATAGCGTTATCGAGGAATAAATTTATCGCTTTATTATTTTTAATTTCGCCGTCATTAACGTCATTAGAAATTCTTAAAAGATCTTGATAGATTACTCTACCAGCACCTATATTCATGTGTCCAACTTCCGAGTTTCCCATCTGTCCTTTCGGGAGTCCAACATCTTCGCCTGATGCATCAAGCAGTGTGTGTTCGTTGTTATATAATAATTTAATATAGTTTTCAGGAGTAGATAAAACTGTACCGTTATGTTCTTCTTCTAAACGATATCCCCATCCATCTAATATTAGTAGCACGACTCTTTTTTTATCCATTAATTAGTGACCACCTTCAGTATATTTGTATGTGATAGATATATGCTATCAGATGTATTATTTATAGTAAAGTTAATAATTATAGTTCTTTTACCTTGAAAAATAATCTAATTTATTTATCTAATTTAAGAAAATAAAATTAATGATGTCAGTAGATAAATTTATTTATAGCAGAGGTTAAAAATCACTTGACAAAAGACGAGAATAACGTATAAATGGATTAACAAGGCATGTATCGTACTGATTTGGCATAAAATGGCTTAATATTGATGATACTATAAGAAATTGTTATATGTTATATAGAAAACTGTTAATAATTGTTGGCTTAGTTGACGGATGATTTGTTGATAATTCAATGATAAAAGCTATATAAATTAAAGGTTATAGATAAATAATAGTCGTATAGAGTGAGTGTTATTGAGATTGATAACTATATAAGTTGAGCCTTATCAATAAGTTGTAGATTAGTAGTAGTTGTATTGAGTAGCAGTATCATAGATCG
>CAMQYB010000213.1 GCA_947039055.1 uncultured Deferribacteraceae bacterium | reverse complement strand
AAATGGATAACTTTATTTATAATAGTTTTACAGATAAGTTGTAGTTGAATATAAGCATAACCTAAAACTAAGCGAGAACGCCGAACTAATCCACATCTCAAACTAAGTACAACTTGAACTAAGCACAACCTAAAACTATTCACAACCTAAAACTATTCACAACCTAAAACTATTCACAACCTAAAACTAGGCACAACCTAAAACTATTCACAACCTAAAACTAGACATAACTTAAAACCAATCCATAACTCAAACTATTCACAACCACAATGTTGTAAATCTTCCAACTACTTAATAGTATTGATATATATGTAAATAAATATTATTTCAATATATTTGTTGAAAAACATCAATTAATTTAAATATTCAAGCTATGAAATAAACCACATACTATCTAAATATATTGATATATAACAACACAATGTTTATTACCAAAACGCTAATATTATTTTATAATTTTACGATATGTATTATGTAAGTGAATACGTAATAAATATAGATATGGTATTTAAAATATAGTGTTTTGATACAATGGATAAATTATTGATAAACAAAGATAAAATTTATACGATTTCTCATTATTGACAGAATGTAAATAAGAATATAATCTTTTATTAGGCAGAAGGTTAGTTTTTATGTTTTTGTAAAGTAAAAATTAATAAAAGTAATGCAAAAATAAAATATTCTTAAAAGCAGTTTGTTAGACATATTTTTATAGATTTTTAACAAGACATTTATTTCTAAAACAATTATTTTACATATACCCAATATATGTATGAAAGAAGAAATAGTCACTTAAAATTTATTTATATTAGCAATTAAAAACAGGATATTACAAAATTGAGAGGTTTTTATGGCTTTAAAACAGAAAAATATCGGCAAGTACGACAAGTGTATGAAGGAACTTGATTCAATATTAGAACAGAAGATAATTTCTTATGCTCAATTTACGAAACATGTAGGTTGGCAGACTGTAGCATTTTATAATAGATACAAAGTTTACGGATTTGATATCGAGGAAATGGAACGTTTTGTAGCTGTTGCCAAGCTTTTAAAAACTAACATGATTACATGTATCAGGTGTGGAAGCAAGGTTGTACCTAAAGCAAAATCTGTGAGACGGGTTTTATGTGAAGGGTGTAAACAAGAGATCGCTGAAATGAAAGAAAATGATTCTCTTAAATATAAATATCCTGATTGGGTTAATGGGATAAAAAATGATGGTTTAAGAGATTTAGTTGAACAGGAATTTCATATTGATGAGAAAACTGCTCATCAGATGTCGTTGTGTCAAACTGTTGAAAAGGCAAAAGAGGTTAGATCTCTCAGATGGGAAATTCCTAGTTTAAATATTTCTTCTTCTCTATCTGGTATAAGTGTGCTTGTTGGTAAAGTACATTAGATATAGATCCTACTTTGAATATTATTTACGGAACTTTATATATATCAGTCTTGTATGGAGTATAATTATTACAGGTGTTGTAAAAGGGTATGTAGTACTGTATAGGTTATCTCCATACAACCTTTATTATATGAAAAATATTTTATATAATTTGGATATTTTTATTTTGTGAGTATTGTATAACTTTATAAATAATGTAATATTTTTTAAGTCACGTACATTACAATAAAGATAATAGTTATGTGATATGAGTTGTATATCATTAATATAGATACACGATGAAGTATATTTTACGTTAAAGTTGTTATCGGTCAATATAGAGATTAGTAGTCAATAGTATATGATAGAAGTATGATACAAAAAAATGGTATACAGTACACCTTGCATTATAGAAAATTAATTTATATAAGTTAAGGTGTAATATATACCATCATTATTTAAGATAGTTTGAGGTATCTAATTAGCTTTGATATTATCTTCCGATATCATCAAAATATTTCTCTATTTCTTTTTTCTTTTTAGTTACGCCAAGTGCAAGCATAAGTTTAATTCTAGCTTTTTGTCCACTAATTTCTCCAGCTAATATTGCACCCATTTCTTTAAGAGGTCTACCTGCACCTGGTGCTGAATAAGTATCTAAAACTCTACCAGTTGGAACTCTTGTTGTTAAGATTACAACAACTCCTGCATCAAGCATTTTTTTAACACCAGCTGCAGCAGTATCAGGAAGATTGCCTCTACCGAACCCTTCAATAACAACACCTTTAACTTTTTTTGCAGCAAGATAATCGAATATATCAGAGTTCATTCCTGTGAATGCTTTGATAAGATAAACATCTTCAACAATTTCTTTAGGTTTGATATTTTGTCTATTAATCGGCTGACGTCTAAACATAACACGATCAGGTTCAACGTATCCTATAGCACCCCAATATGGTGACGCAAAAGTTGCAACATTTGCAGTATGCATTTTAGTCACTTCACGAGCTGCATGAATTTCTTCATTGATAACAACCATCACACCTTTATCGTAAGCGTAAGGAGACGCAACCGTTCTAATAGCGTCATAAATATTTTTAGGACCATCAGGACTAAGATCGCCAGCACCTCTCATAGATGCAGTAAACACGACAGGTTTTTTAGATTTTATAAATAGGTCAAGAAAGTAAGAACTTTCCTCAACTGTGTCCGTTCCATGAGTTATAACAACTCCTGTGATATCTTTTTTAGCAAGCAACCCTTCAACGGTATCGCCAAGTTTTTTCATAAGTAGAGGAGTCATACTTGAGCTATCAATTTGTGAAAATTTTTGAATTGTGATTTTACAATCAAGATCTTTTAATTGAGGTACAGCTTCGAGCAGTTGCTCACCAGTATCGGCAGGCAGTAAGCCTTTAGTGATGGGATCGTATCTTGAAGCGATCGTTCCACCAGTTGTAACAACAACGATATTGCAAGCATTTTTTGCTTCAGCCAATGCGAAAGTAGAAAGGAATATAACTAGTACAGTAGATAATACTTTAAACATAATATTAGATTCTCCTATGACATTTATTTTAAATTAACAAAAAAAATATTGTTAAGTTTAATTGACTATAATGATGAATAGTAGACTGCTTTTATTCGATTTTAAAATGGTTGTTACTTATGCTCTTGTTTGAGCGTAGTGTTTGTTGATGTTTAATTATAATTAAAGGAACTTAATTATTAATATGTTGTTATTATATACTAAAGAGATTGTAAGTCAAGACGGTTGTTATATAGTAAAACTGGTATAGTTTATATTTTTTTATTTATATAAATTATACCAGTTATG
>CAMQYB010000212.1 GCA_947039055.1 uncultured Deferribacteraceae bacterium | reverse complement strand
GTAATTTTAAAAAAATATAGCTAGTTGGAAAATAATTTAAATAATATATTTAAAAATCAAAGGATGAAAAAATGTTCAGTTTAGATAAAAATGACATTACTAATTCTCACGCAATTTCTGTTCGTTTTAACTCATATTTACGTCGGACAAAATGGGCAGATATCGCAGAATATGTTGAAGAGTATTATTTAGATTTTTTAAAAGGTAAAGATTACGGTGAGTTAATAATTACCAATATTTATTTCTACTTAGAAGAAACCCCTGATTTTGCTTTACAAAAAGATGATATAAATCTCTCTACTATTTTTGGCATACCTAAAATGGCAAGACTTAACATACATTTTGATTTCAAAACTTTTACCACTTTATCTAAACTAAAACAGAAAAATGTAGCGATAAATACTCTTCTGTACCTCTTGAAATACTGGCATGAAAACTTAAAGATACCTAAAAATATGCGTCTAAAAGAACTTGTTCAAGATTTTGAAATACATCTTAAAAATGATAATACACTTATGAAGAAAAAAGATCTCTCAGAAATTATAATTAAAATAACAAACCCATTTAATGTTACTTTTTCATCACATAAAATAATCGGTATAGATCAAAAAGGAAATCCACCTACGTTATTTGATAGTAACGAGTTAGATAAATTTTTCAATAACCGTATCTACAATATGGATTTTGGACAATCAGTAAGAGAGGTTTTTATATCTTACGATATTTTTGATTTTGAAAATAAAGAAGTTTTTGAAGAATATTTTAATAAAGATATTGAATTTAAATACGGAAGAAATAAAGATTTATTTATAGCACATCAGTTTGATATAAACCGTTTTATCTACGATGATGATTATCTCGATCAAACAAGATTAGGACAAATTAAAGAACTACATGCAGGTATTTTAAAGGCGATATTAAAAATTAATAGTATGGATAGAAAACCTAAATTCTTAGATGTAGAAAAATTACATAACACATTTGATAAAATATTTTTAGAGTTTGAAAGCAAGTTGTAAAAAATAGATTAAATTAAATCTAGTTAAGTTAAGTTGAGTTAAATCTAATTAAGTTATACTGAGTTAAATCTACCTAAACTAAGGTGATTAAATAACATTAAACAACAGCTTGAAAATATAAAAATTTATAAACGTCAATTATTTAACTAATCCATTTTTATCTCGTGCGTACTGGCTTCGTAGATGTAAATACTCATCACACGCAACTTGTCTTCCAAGCATACAAGAACGGTTGAACATTCTTATCGCATTTGTTATATTGCGTGCAACGCCTTGTCCATATTTATACATCCTTCCAACCATGTAACATCCGTTAGAGTTACCTGCTCCACACGATAAATTAAACAACGATAACGCTTTACCGAAATCTTGTCCCACCTCCATACCAGAGTAATATAGCGAACCTAAAGCCATACATTGATGTGAGTATCCTGCTTTGCAATTTCTTGAATAGTTAGCAAAATTATCCTCAAACACCTTGTCGCCGTACTCCTTAGGTCTTGGTATCTGTACAGCAAAAATTGATGATACAAAAAACGTTGATAACAGCATCATAAAAACAACAACTCTTATAAACGTCTTTAACATATATTTAATTTTCATATAAAACCTTTGTGATGATTATTCTAATAACTACTATATCGTAAAATTTCTGAGTTAGTACAATTATATATAAAATTAATATAAAACCTACAACACAAGCAAGCCAATCAATCAACTCAACAGACCTACCCTAAGTTCTAGTAATTCAATCAACATCGCTTTTACGTAAGTTTCTCAATTAAACTAGGTTCTCAATTAAATTAACTCATCAATTAACGATATCCCAGCTATACCTGTAAAACCTTTTAGTAACACATTATCATAGTGACTCAAAGTTACGCCACCTAATGCATAAACTTTTTTACAACTATCTATAGATATCTCACCTAACGGATTTATCCCACTATATTTTGATTTATAGATCGGACTTAAAGTAAAATAATCGGCATCAATTTTATCTATCTCATCAACTGAATGTGCTGAATATCCAACTATTAAATTATTAAAAACTTTTTTAATCACACCTACATCAATACTAGAACTGTTTAAATGTACGCCATCAAAATTTAATATCGTCGCAGTAGTAGCATTTTCTGATAAAATCAATTTACTATTACAAACCTTTGCTCTCAATTTTTTAGCTCTATTAAATATCTCAACTTTATCTACACCTTTAATTCGATACCAGATGTGGCTAGATTTGCCATCTATTTTCTCTGCTATATCAAGATAGTTGTCCAAATATACGCTATGATCTAAAACTGTAATAATATTCATATCTAAACTATACAAAAAATAAATTGCAATATCTATAGTTAATTTATATACTCTATTGATAGGTGATAGGAGATTAGAAATGAAACTTCGTAGTTTATTGTTAATTATAGGATTACTCTTCCTTATATTCTCAAGCGTTACAACATACGCTGCAGAAAAAGATGACGATACATGGGTAATGAATATCGGTGGAAGTTATTTCAAAATTTTATACCAATCAGAAGTTAATTTAATTAATCAAGAGATCAAAACAATTTTAGAAATGTATAACGTAATGGAACAGCTTGAAAATAACGGTGTCACTAACGAAGTCGAACAAAGCCTTAACTCAATAAGTAAAAGCACTTTCTTAACGCTAGAAAAAGTTTTTGCATATATGCGTGCAAATATACCGTTAGATGGAGATTTATCATCGTTGCTTGATTCTAAATATATAAGATATAGCAAACCTTTTGATAGAGCAAATGTTTGTGATGTCGTAATAAATATACATCAATTAAAATCTGATGCTGGAATATTAAACGATAGTAAATCTAAATTTTTAGCCAAAAATGGAGTTGTTTGTAAAGAGTTTGATACACAGGTAAATGATCTAACTTTTGCATATATGAAAGAATGGGTTAAAAAAATGCCAACAAGTAAACGATTATCAGATCGTAAAGAGGAAATGATTGTACTTTTAAATAATGTATATCTGTACCTTGCAACAGTTTACTCAGAAGGACTTCCAACTGCTACAGAATCACAGATTTATATGCTGGAAACTGAAAGAAAAGAACTGCTTGATGAAATTCTTGATGCTCGATTTATTAGGCTCGATAAAGCAGAAAAGAATTTAAATAGGTATAGATAGTTTCATCTATATAAATTATTTAAATTGATACGAACAATCTATTTAAGTATAAAAATCAGTTACAATAAATAATCTACGTTAATTTAA
>CAMQYB010000211.1 GCA_947039055.1 uncultured Deferribacteraceae bacterium | reverse complement strand
TTTTTTTAAGATATGACGACTAAACATCCTTAAACCAAGATACACAGCCGTACAGCCTCTATGAGCTATTTATTCTTGATTTATAAAGATTTATAATCTGCAAAATCCGCCAAAAATAGCTACTTTTGCTGTCAAATGTTTTACAATTGTTTTACGAAGTAAAGTAAGCCAGTTTGAAATGTTTTACAAATTAAAATAATGGATTATGGCAACAGTAAAGAATGTGATTCTGAAGCATCAGAAAAAAAGTGATAATACTTGGAATGTAAAATTACGCATTACCCATAACAGACAGTCTGTTTATATACCGACTGTTCATTATGTTCCAATGGATTTAATCAACAAAAAAACATTTGAGCTAAAGCAGCGCGACAATCCTGTTTATGATGATATAATGATTGATGAAGCTCGGATACGAAAAGAGCTATCTTCTCTCGGAAGATCTATCGAAAACTTCTCAGCTAAAATGTTAGGTGAGCACATTAATAATTTCCTTAGCGGTAAACCTACACAAAAAATAAACTTCTTTGATTATGGGTATAGAGTAGCAAAAGAAATAACGGATGAAGGGCGTGCAATAGGGAATACCTATGCGGTTGCAGTTAGACAGTTTGAACGATTTACAGGCTCAAGAGATTTTAGCTTTTCGGATATAACAAGAAGTCTTCTTGAAAAGTTTGAAGCTTGGCTTAGAGAGAAAACAACGATACATGGAAATAAGATGACTAATTCGGGAATCAGACTTTATATGATTACTTTACAAACTATATTTACGAAAGCAAAAAAAGAATACAATGACGAAGATCGTAATTTGATTTTAATACCAAATTCGCCGTTTTCATCATATACCCCTCCAAAAAGTTTAGTTACAAAAAAAAGAGCATTAACAGTAGAGCAAATACTGGCTATTCGAGACTATCAACCAAGCTTATCTGCTAAAAAGACAATTATAACCAGAGATGTATTTATCATGTCTATTCTGCTTGTAGGAATGAATACAGCAGATTTGTTTGCTGTTGAACCAGAACTAAACGGTCGCTTTTCATATGAAAGACAAAAAACAAGAACAAGGCGGACTGACAGGGCGTTTATTAGCATAAAAATTGAGCCAGAGTTACGTCCTTACCTAGATAAATATAAAGATATATCAGGAGGTAAAGCATTTAATTTCTTTACTCATTATTTTAATTATTGTGGTTTCAACAAAGGTGTTAATCTCAACCTAAAGAAGATCGGTGCTGCTGTAGGAATTGATAACCTAACATACTACGCAGCTCGCCACTCTTGGGCTACCATCGCTCGCAATGAATGCGGTATCTCAATGGATGACGTAGCTATGTGCCTTAATCATAAAAGTGGGCATGATGTTACAGATACCTATATTAAAAAGGACTGGTCCGTGATTGATAAGGCTAATAGAAAGGTTATTGATTATATCTTTGGGGGAAAGGATGAAAAACAACTACCTGAAGATAATGAGGTCCCATGTGGATGATGCGATACGGAGTGTGTTGGATGGGATGAGGTAGAAATAAAGAAGGACGTGTAAAACGTCCTTTATTGTATGTGATGTTCCTTTTATGGTGTAAACATATGGTTTTAATACCAATTTCAACAAAAAGATGTTCCGTTAATGGAATGGATTTACAATTAATAACTATTCTGCAAATTCGAATTGAAGTCAAAAGCTCAAAACTTGAAACGTTGGAGCAATAATACAAAAGGCATTTAAACAGATATTGAATACTGTTTAAATGCCTTTTATATGTTTCTTCACTCTTCAAATTTGAAACGGGTTCTTTTTTCAAATAGGAGCTTTACATTTAGCAAAAGATCGTTCCGATAAATTATTGGTTTTGTATTAACTTTTGCTGTCATACGAATCATAACCTCAACGATTATAGATGTTCCAATTTGATAACGCTGTTTCTTCAGTTTCAATTTCTATAACATTGTTTTTAGGCAAGTCAAATAATTTTAAATAATTATCATCAGAAAGAATATTAGCGCAGTTGTTTTGTAATTCAATAGCAATAGTATTTATCCTTTGAACAAATTGAAGAATCTCAGTATCACTCATATTTTTATATTGTATGCTTTCACTGTTCTTTTTTATATTATTTCGTGCCTTTAAAAATATTTTAACAAGAGTGCTAATTTCTGAAAAGTCATAACCCAATTTATAACCTATCATATAAGATATGCTTTTTAGATTATAATCAGATTCAGTTATTTTGGTTTCAATCAATTTAAAAGCCAAATTATGTTGTTTTCCATAATAATCAGTTTCGTCTAATAGATAGTTTTTAATCGGGGAATAATAATGACCATAATCGCCGTACAAAGCCTGCGATATACTATATCCACCAACATCTTGAACTAGCATTTTCGATGGAGCTAAAATTCTATTTGCAATTTGATGACAGACTCCTGTTAATAGATATACTATTCCAGCTGTACCCTGATTTACGTTATCCACAACTTCACCTGCTGCAATTATTTCAGATAATCCCACATCTCCATATGCAGAACAAATAAGGTTACCTCCATCAGACCTACCATTGCAAGCAAACTTTTGAATTTCACCTGTAGATTCATTTACTGTATGAACAAATGTGTGATCGAAGGTTTTAGGAAAACTCATTTGTATTTTATATCCTTCAAGTTTTCCATATATTCCACTTGATCCGAGATATACAACTTTTGGATTAAAAAGTGACCCTTTTGCATTGTATCTAACAATGTTGCTAGATTCTGATGAATATGTAAATATTTCATTTCCTACGACACTATTTTTTCCAGCTTTTATTTGTATATTTAATCTAATCAAAGCCCCATTCTTGATATTAGCCGTATCTCCGATATCCATTGTTCTTACTAATCCTAGAGAAACACTTGGACCTTTTTCTGATCTCGTCCATTCCTCATCATAAATAACTTTATTATTTGATTCCACGTCTTTGATATTTTTGTAATCAAATAAAATCCAGTATGCGTACCCAATACCACAATTAGCTTGACATTGAAATTTTGAAATAATCCCTTTTTTCTCTGTTCCCATAATATTAATATTTAATGATGATGTAAATAACGACAATTTATTTAAGAATACATTGTTATTTAATATAAAAAAACAGACAAAAACTCATGATTCAAACTGTATCCAAATTATTGATCTAATACTACGAACAAAATTATCGAAGCTCTATATACCTATTATGAGTAATAGTACAATTCTTATACTTATTTATTACATCAACTTTAACGGCTTTAGTACCCCAC
>CAMQYB010000210.1 GCA_947039055.1 uncultured Deferribacteraceae bacterium | reverse complement strand
GTAGTTTGTGTGGTTTAGATATCCGAAAAAATAATACGATAATATTAATGCTACCGATGAAAGGTAGTTTTTATATTTAAGATTATTGAGTAAACGTTGAAAAGTATTGAGTAAGTTCTGAAAATTATTATCATATATGAAGAAAGAATATGTCTATCTCTCTTGATCAGACAGTTACGATATTGGATTAATTAATAAGAATAATAACTATTTAGATACGAAATAATCTATAATTTTTAAATTTATGGAAAAGTTTTGTATATTTAATTATAATATAAATATAGTAATTTAAGGGTTTTTAGCAATTTTTCTAATGTTAATATAGATTTTTTTAGAAACTATCTATATGATAGGTGTGAGATATAGTTAAATTACTAGAGTATGTAATTAGTAATGTCAATTATTAATTTTGCTTAGATATTTTTCAGATGTATAAGTGAGATGTGTGTTACAGATATTAAGATGTTTCATGATGAGTAATAGTTCAGTTTTGTAGTTCCATATAATGATAAGTTATCAGTTTCTATAATACTATGTATAGCAGTTATTTTAAATAAGTGAGTTATATTTTTTTAGAGAGATATTAAAGAGGGATCAGTAATGGTACAGCCATCATCAGTAAAGATTAGTGAGATTGAATTTTTTGAGCTAAGAGATATTATCGTGAAGGTTTCAGGTATAATGTTTTCAGAGCATAAAAAATATTTAATAGAGAATAGACTCTCAAAGAGGCTGATTGAGTTAGCGTTTACGTCTTTTAAAGAATATATAAATTATATTAAAAACAATCCAAAGCGTGACGCAGAGATAGTTACGCTAATAAATTTAGTAACAATAAATGAAACATATTTTATGCGTGAAAGGGGTCAAGTGGATTATCTTGTATCTACCGTGATGCCAGCCTTAATTGCTAAGGGTAAGAAGAATGTTCGTATATGGTCGATCCCTTGTTCAACAGGAGAGGAACCGTATTCAATTGCGATAGAACTTTTTGATGCAGGATTTTTCTCAAAGGCAACGATTGAGGTTATAGCGACTGATATAAATTCAGATGTTGTAGAAGCTGCAAAGCACGGTGTTTATCGTGAGGGTGCATTTAGAAGTTGTAGTCCTCAGTTTATAAGTAAACATTTCACACAACAAGGATCAGATTTTTTAATAAGCAGTAATATTAAAAATAGAGTGAAATTTAATGTAGGTAATATAGTATCTAGCCGAATAATACCGATGATGGGAGCTATAGATATTATATTTTGTAGAAATGTATTAATATATTTTGATTTTGATAATAAAAAAACAGCATTATCAAATTTTAATAAGATTTTAAGTAACGATGGTTATTTATTTCTAGGACATTCTGAGTCTGTTTCAAGAGTCTCAACTGATTTTGTAATGAACAATTTTGGTACAGGAATAGTTTATACTAAGAAGTAGTAGCGTAGTATAGTTATAAATCTTATCGAAGGATCAAAAGCATAGTAATCTAAATAAAAATTAATTAGTGTATAATATATATTAGTTATTTAATCAGTTGCTATTAAAAGTATCGACTATATTATAATTAGTAGTACAATACTGTTAAGGTGAGATTATGAGTACAACATACGGAGTCGCCACTGTAGTCAGCAGAAGTTATTTAGTTGAGCAAACCCAAAACAATCTCCAGAAAGGTGCAGATAGTGCGGGTCAACAACTTACTCAAGAACTTGTAAAAAAGGTTGCACAAGAGGTTGCCACTGTGAAGGGTGGTGCTGAGACTGGTAAAGCAGGCGTTGAGACTGGTGACAAAAAAGATCGTAATATTAAAAATAAAAAAAATGATAGAAATAGATTAGGAAAAAATAATCAATCTGCAAAAGGTAACAGAATGCAGGATATAACTGTATAGATTGCCTAGTACATAGTTTTATTATTAAGGGTTGTGTAAAGTGGCAAGAAATATTTATAAACTTTATTTCTGGTTTGATAATGATATAAAAAGTTATTATGCTGAAGAAGTTTCAAGCGATCCACTAGTTATCTATATGCCTAACTTTAACGAAAATTTACTTGATTACACATCTAAAGTCAATATGACAAATTTAGGTGATACTTTAAAAAAAATATATAAGTTAGATTTATTGATCAACAGCAACTCTATGTACCAGTGCGATAATATGGTTGAAGATGATGTTGATGCGTGGCAGAAAGATTTATCAATAGATTATAAAGACACAGCAGACATAGCTATTGTGAATGATTTAAATGTTGTTAATTACGTCAATGTTGTTGATAGCATTAATAGGTATGAGGGTGAAAGTTTAACTGCTACGTTGAAGCAGGTGATATACGAGGATATAGAGCAGAACTCTATGATACTAAATTATATCACTGAAATGAACCGTAAGTTGGATGAGGTTCTATCTATTATTAGAGCACCAACAGTGATTGAAGGCAGTTTTAAAGTCCGTTCAATTTCTATATCATCAGAGTGGTTTATATTTTTTTCAGAGCAAGAAATTATGGATGGCTCAGTTATTTTAATGCACATGTCAATATATAATGACGGTGATAAATTAGTTTTTGCATCGTTGTGTAGAGTTAATATAATTAAAGGATCAAGTGATAAAGGTTATATTTATATTGCGAGCTATAAAGATATATCTGAGTCGATTAAAGATAGAGTTATAAAATTTATTTTCTCAAAAGATAGAGAAAATTTAAAACAGTTAAAATAGATAAATTAGATTAATAGTTAAAGTTAGGTTTTGTTTAGATTTATATTAACCAATTAATTCAAAATTAGGAAAAACAACCATGGGATTAACATCACTTTTATTAATGTCATATTTTCTTGTTTTTATATTGATATTACTGATAGTATCATTAATATTACGTATACGAAAAGTTGAGAGTAAGTTATTAAACTTCTCAGTAACAGAGGCGTATACGATTATGCAAAACATGTCAGAGATAGTGAAAGAGTCTGAAAGATTAGCTGAACAGTTAGATATAAAGATACGTGAAAAAGAAGCTATTTTAGAAGATGTTATTGATTTAATTGATTCAAAAATAATTAGGTTTGATAGTGCAGTTAGTAAAAATAGAGAAGAGAAAGGTATCAGACAATCAATTATTTCACTTCATGAAGAAGGACACACGTCGGCAGATATCGCTCGTAAATTAAGTATATCATTAACAGAAGTCCAAATCACATTAAACATAATTAATCGCAAGTAGTGATCTGTCAGTTAGTCAGATATTTTGTGTGATTATAAATATTTATAAGTTTGCAAGAATAATCTACCAACTCACAACATTACTATAAGCGTATGTAATTACAATCAA
>CAMQYB010000209.1 GCA_947039055.1 uncultured Deferribacteraceae bacterium | reverse complement strand
CAATAACAGCTTTGCTAGTTATAAAGTAACAGTTTTGCTAGTTGCTCAATAACAGCTTTGCTAGTTGCACAATAATAGTTTTACTAGTTATACAATAACAGCTTCTTTCAAATATTTGTAACTTATTTTAGAACATATATTTGTCACAAATTTTTATTTCGAGATAGTTATACGATAACCACTTCTTTCAAATATCTACAACTCTCTTCAGGAGTTACAGGATTAATATGAATACCTGTTACTTTCTCAAATGCAGAGTAAGGCATAATAACTGGTTTCAGTTCTATGTTCCAATGATAAGCTTTATCTACACTCTTAAACGGATTATTATCCGACTCTCTATTAGCAGTTGGAGGAGCAGTACGTACAGCCATAGATACGGCAGGTGTATCAAGTAATATATCGTATCTAATAAAAATATCTCTAACAAGTTCAGCTAGTTGAGGTATCACATTATCTGAAATATGTTCATAACTAGCAGAGTGGTGTTTCGGATAAATAGTTACTTCAAACGCCGATGAAGAGTATGGCACAAGTGCGATGAAATCATGATTTTCACTTACAACTCTTGCACCAGATTGATACTCTTGCTCTAATATATCGCAAGTTAAACATCTACATTTTTTGCCGTAATGTTCTGATGCGATAACTAAGATATCTTTAATTTTTCTAGGTATAAGTGGCATAGCAATAAGCTGAGAGTGTGGATGATTAATTAATGCTCCAGCACCTCTGCCTATATTTTTTATACCTACAAAATATTTTAAACGAGTATCATTCATCAGATCAAGAATTCTATACTTATATGCTATGAACAGATTTGCAATTTCTTTCTGTGTATAGGCGGTTAAAAGATCGCCGTGTCTGTTGCTATCAATAATAATTTCATGAGCACCGATACCGTTAATACAATCGTAATATCCTTCACCAGTTCTATCAACATTACCTTTAATTCCGAATAGAGGATATTTATTTGGAACAACTTTTGTTGCCCAGTTAGAACTGCCTTCTTCGTTCATTCTATATATTTCATATAGTTTAGTAGCATCATCTCCACAGAATGGACAAAATGATGCATCGTCATATTGATCGTTATTGTTTTGTAGAGTGAAATCTTCCAATCTTCGTCTACGTTCGCTTGCCACTACTGAGTAACTATTTTTTAGTGGGTCATACCTTATATCTGACATCTAAACTCCTTACTACTTATAATCTTCTATATAGAATTTACCTTTAAATGATAATGATGTATTAAAGTCTATTTTTGCTAATATTGCAATACCTTGAACGGTTAATTCTACACCGATCTCTGATTGCGATACAGTATGAACAAGAAAACTACCAAGTTCAACCTCTTCAGCGTACTCTAATATTATATTTTTAGCTGTGTAATCATCTTTAATAATAAATTTCTTACCAGTTAATATTGTATGTCCGTCAATTTTTTCACCGTTAATTGTAACAGCTTCACTGTTTGCAAAATGGAAATTCATCTCACTCACATATTGACACTCAAAAGGTGCACTAGATTTAATATCAAACTTAAAATCAATTATATCTTTTTTACAAGTATACTGTTTTGACATAACAACAGGAGTAACTCCGTAAGATGTGTTAAAACTGCCATCTCTTTTAAAAGTTATTTTATCGTTGTTAAGTTCTAGTTTACTACATTGATTAACGAAATCACCTATTTCAATAAAATTAACTCTCTTAAAATTTTCAACTGAGAAATCGTACGTGAAATGATCTATAAATGATGATCTGTCATACCAATCATATTCAAGAAAATCTTTCACACATGAGTCGATTTCTAAATTACTATCGTGTATGTTTTTCACTTCATCTATTTTACATTCATCATTATTTTCAGTATCAACAAAGTTGATGTGAGAATGATATCCCTCTTTTCTACGAGTAAGAGTATTTAATATATTAAAGTTTTTATCTTTAAGTTCTAAAGATGTTAATTGTCCATTATTTTTAGATGCAAACAGTGCGTTAAATTTTGCACCGATATAGTAAGCTTCATCATATCCATCAAGATCTATATCAGCTATCTCTATTGTATCAGGTTTAATTCTCTCTAACTCTTCAAATCTTTTCTGCGTGAGTATGATTGATCCCCAAAGATTGTTTCTAAGGTTAGGAAGATATAATCCTCCAAAAAGTCCGTGCCATAAAGCATCGTTACATTGTGATTGATATAGATGTTCTTTAAATATCTCATCATTTTTATGCTTTTTACCTTTTAGAGAAAGGTTTAGAGCTTTTTTATGTATTCTATTTGCTTCACTATATTTAACAAGAAAGTTTTTCCATACCCCACCTCTAACGTAGGTATCAATATCTGTATCACTAATATGCAGGTTATCAATATTATGTTTTAGACAATCTTTTATTTTACTAAATTTCTCAACACCGTTAGCGTTAAGCGACCATTCACCCATCTCAACATAACTAGTTATCGGCATATATGCTAACCCTTCAGGTTTAACAGTTTTTATAATATCTCTATAATGAGCAAACTCAACATCTTCACTTGATACGATTGTTTCAATAAATCTCTCTAACCAACCTTTCTCATAAACCCACTCATAAGTTGATGGCCATAAACCAAATTTTTCACCGTCATCAAAATATGTTACAAGTTTAAAATCAGAGTTTTTAAGTTCTTTTAGATAATCTAAAATCTCACCTTCAGGTTTAAAAGGTGTAGCGTATCTCATTGTTTTATCAACTGGTAAAATATTTATAGGGCAACCATCTTGTTCAGTTCTAAAATATCCTTTAATATCTTTCTCATCAACACCAGCAGTTAGCAGATGATAATCATCTACAACAATTGTTTCAACTCCACACTCATAAAGATCAGGAATAATCATCGGATCCCAAACCCTCTCAGTGAGCCATAAACCTTTAGGACGTTCACCAAAATAGTTCGCTATATAATCTGATAGTTTGTTGATCTGTCCACGTCTATCATCTGATGGAATAGTTGTTAATATAGGCTCATAATATCCACCTGTAAAAAATTCTATCTGTCCATTATCGTAACATTTTTTCATTTTATTAAAGAGGTCTTTATGATTAACTCTTATAAAATCTAATAGCCATCCAGAGTAGTGAACAGCAAATTTTAACGATTTATTTTTTAACGCCACTTCAATAAAAGGAGCGTATGAAACTTTTACTGCGTAATCTACAACGTGATGAAAATTCTCATAAGGTTGATGACAATGAATACCCATTATGAGAGGTAATTTATTCCCCATTTTTGTTCTCCTGATTTATAGTAACTAAACCATCCAATCGGATTGAAAGTTCTCTATAATGTAACTTCTATTGATTTATAATAA
>CAMQYB010000208.1 GCA_947039055.1 uncultured Deferribacteraceae bacterium | reverse complement strand
TATGATTATCGTGTGTTGTGATTATGGCTATGATTATCGTGTGTTGTGATTATGATTATGATATTTCATGCTTATGATGTTTTATGCTTATGGTTACGAAAATGGTTTATAGTAAACAGTTTGTGGTAATAACAATTTTGGGTTGTGATATTTATGTGATAAGTTATATGTAATAATCATATCAAACGATTGTAGTTAGCATTATTTTATCTATTACCATTTAACATTAGACGTAACGGTTTTGATTTGAAAATATCAATCTATTTTAACTATACTTTTAACATTTTTCTCAATAATTTTAAGATATCCAGGATAGATATCGTTATTAGTAACAGAGGCATCAATCACAAAACATGTTTTGTTGTTAATATATACTGGATGAACATCACTTAATAATGTTCCTGCCTTACTAATTTTGGCATTAAATATATTATTATCATTTTTAGAGAAGAATGCGAGTATCGCACCTTTAGCTATCACACAGTTTTGGTTTATAGATGTAACCCCGTCTGCGTAACAATCAGAAGCAAAGACTGCGTTAAAATCATTTACATATTGATCAAGTTCGTATCTACTATGAAATAGTCTCATATCAACTTTTTGTGTTGCAGTTACATTTATGTTTGCAACGATGGTTTGATATTTATCATTTTCACCATTATCAACAGCCCATGTTTGATTTTTTCTTAAAGTTGCACTTTTTTCCACTAAAAGATTTTCTTGCGATCTTTTCTTCAATCTTGAGTATATATCAATCGTATCAAAGTTACAAAATACAGGTATCGGAGTATCTTTTCTTTTAAGAAATATAAGGTATGATTCAACACCTAATGACGATAACAGGTTTGATGCCAGTAGATTTTTATCAATACCATTAGCGGTTTTAGCTTTTAGAGTTCTCTCAGGAGAGTAGGTTGATTTAAGATCGTTATCAAGCAAAATATCTGTTTGCAGAAAATCATGTATATTAAATATCGCACACACAAGATCGTTTTCACATTTATTTGCGATATCGTCTAGTGCAGTTTTTACGATCCAATTATCGTTTTTTATTATCAAATTATACGTTTCATGTTTTTTAGGGTTGAAATTTTTTGAAATATTATCAATATTTATAAAGGGAGATTTCGTATCCATAAATATGAGCGTAAAGATAGTCGTTAATATTATGGTGAGAAGTGCAAAAAAAATCATGCGTTTAAGTAATATGTTGATATCCTCATGCTTTATTCTATGTAAATAAACAGTTTTATCTATTTTTCAATATATTTTATTGTATAGATTGAGTTATAATTAATATATTTTATTGTATAGATTGATCTATAATTAATATACTGTTTTATAATCAGCAAATATGTTATTTCACGAAATGTAGCTTATGTGTAACTCTATGTCAATGCATTATAGCTAATAAATATTTAATAAGCTATAAAATTGTCACTTGCGAAAATTGACAAGCGATATATATTGTTATAAGATAACGGATTAAATTATCGTTAAAATAAGTAGGTTACTGTTATAGATAAGATATCTGAACATAGTATGAGTGAAATTCGCTCTATCGGTGTGTTAAGGGTAGTCAGCGATTATGTTGAACTTTCACCTAAAGGTGGCAGTCGAGATTATTGGGGATTATGTCCATTTCACGGCGAGAAATCACCATCATTTAAAGTTGATCCAGATCGTGGATTTTATAAATGTTTTGGGTGTGATGCTAAAGGTGACGGAATAACTTTCGTTATGAGATATTTAGGATTTGCATATTTAGATGCACTTTTATTTATAGCAGAGAAGTATAATATTGATGTTGTGTATGACAATAAAGGTTTTGAGTCAACAAAAGATATATTATCATTACATAACGATCTACAGTTAGGATTTAGAGCAAGCCTTTATGAAGAGGGTGGACGAGATGCAAAGGATTATATTTTAAACAGATCGTTTAATGAGTCGGCGTTAGAACTTTTTGGAGTAGGATATATTCCTCCACGGTTTAATTTTTCTACAATTTTTAAGAAGTACGATAAAGAGATATTATTAGCGTCAGGATTTTTTAAAGAAAGTAAAGACGGCAAATATATAAATAGTAGGTTTTTTAATAGATTATCGTTACCTATCAGATCTGTAACAGGTTCTATATCGGCGTTTGCTGGTCGCTCAATTGATGGGTCTGAACCTAAATATTTAAACTCTGCAGATAGCGAAGTTTTCCATAAAGGCGAGTTGTTATTTAATATAGATAAAGCGAAGGATAGTATCAGAAGTAGTAAGACGGCTATATTGGTTGAAGGCTATTTTGATGTTATGCGTTTATATCTTTCAGGACATAAGAATGTTGTAGCACCGATGGGTACAGCTTTAACAAAAAATCAGGTAGCATTAGTTAAGCGTTATGCAGATGATGTTGTAGTTATATTTGATGGAGATGAGGCAGGCTTAAAAGCTGCACAGAAATCTTTACCGTTATTTATATCGGCATCAGTTTCTCCAAAAATTGTTTTATTAAATAAAGAAGATGATCCAGACTCTATGATATTAAATAAAGGTGTGGATCATTTTAATGCGATGTATGAAAAACGTGAAGATCTTTTTATATATATGATTAAACGTGCATTTTTCGGATGTAGAGATGATTTTTCAGTGAAGTCTAGGCGATTTAAGTCGATACATAAGATGTTACTAGGAATTAATGATTTGTTGATGAGAGATTATTATATTAATCACGCAGCAGATATCTTTGGATTTGATAAAGATAGGGTTCGAGAGATCGTGGAACTTGAGTTAACTCAGAACGCTATGTCATCAAGTCGAGGTGCTTTTAGTAAGGAGAGAAGAAAGGATAGCAACAGTAACGCTGTTCGTCTTTGTGAGAGAGATTTTTTAGCTGCAGTAATAAGTTTAGATATAGATGTTGTTGATTCGTTATTTATAGATATGGAAGCAGATATGTTTCAAGATGAAGATTGTAAATCTTTTTTTAGCTTAATAAATAAAGAGTTAGCGAATATATTTGTGATGGATGATTTAGTATTAGGAAATATAGACGATAGTAATTTCTTCTATGATTTAAAGTCAAGAAAGATAAATAATGATTTATATAGAGTGGCTATTGAAAATAAAGATCGAATTATTTCCGACTATCAGATGTCATTAGAGTTAGAGAGTAGTAGGAAGAGTGATAACGAAGAAGATATTTTAGAGTCGTTGATCAAAGTTTTTGATAATATAAAAAGTAAGGGTACACAGCAAGATACTACAGATTAGAAGATTATGGATTAAAAGATTGTAGATTGAAAGATTATAGATTGAAAGATTATAGATTAGAAGATTACAGATTAAAAGATTGTAGATTGAAAGATTATAGATTGAAAGATTATAGATTAGAAGA
>CAMQYB010000207.1 GCA_947039055.1 uncultured Deferribacteraceae bacterium | reverse complement strand
TAACTAGTATCGCAATCTTATTTCATGTAGTTACTTTGATAGATCACAACTATATTAACTAGTATCGCAACTTTAGGTGGTATATAAATTTGAAATTAATACACACTCTCACATATTTAAAAGGTTGAGGTTGTTTTTATATGAGAGTATTCTCAATATTTGCACAGAAGGATTTGTATACATTATAAAGTTTAATGCATTAAAGTTTTAGTACTACAGTTTTTGTATCATAAGATTTTAATAATGTTTTACTACAAACAATACCTTAAAATATTCTGATAAATCATCATCTGTTATTTTAATATTATTCTTAGGTGACTTTCGATCAATTAATAGCTTCATCTGTTCTTCTTGAAAATAGTAGAACACCTTGCTGTATCTACCATGAATAATTATTTTATCAAAATTTTCTAACTTTGTAGCATCACTTCGAACAGCTATAATTAGATCATCCTTTTTAAGGGAGTCAAAAAAGTTATCAGCTGCACATATAAAAACTTTCAATGCAGATATCTCATCAATACCATTAAATAATACTGTAGGAAAAGACATCTTTCTATAAGGGATATCAGTTTTTTTGCCGGACATACTTTGAAGAGGAATCGATATAGTATCATTATTGTCATTTCTTTCACATATCGTCGAAAATGGTGCTTCTTGCTTATACGCATCACCAAGACTTGAAACATTACCATCTAAATAACTCTTATTAAAACCGTTATGAGTAAAATAGTTGACATCAATTTGTAGGTATTTCGCAATCATGATTAGCATCATATGACTCGGCTCTCGTTTGCCTGTTATATAATTAGATAACCTTGATGGAGATATTCCTAACGCTACTGCCATATCCTTTTGTACAATATTTCTACTTGCAATGAGACTTTTTAATTTTGAACTTATCATTTTATACCCGTAATATATTATATAATTATTAGTGTAGCACAGTTTGAATACTATATATACATATATCTGTATGTTTGAGGAAAATATAGTTACATAAATTAAAACCACTTGATATATCTATAATAATAGATTACTATAAAGTATGATAAGGAGCGTGTCATAGATATTCAAAAGATAAATTGTTTTAAATGTATTCATCTTATGATAACATGGCAACCAACCCATCCATATTCGTGTAAAGTTTTTGGATTTAAATCTAAAAGTATTCCGTCTAGAGAAGTTTTTAAAAACTCTGGAGAGGCGTGTCAACTCTTTCAAAAGAAAACTGTTGTAAAAAAATAACCTATCACTTATTTATAATATCATCTGGTTTTTAACCACATAAGAAATTCAGCAAATTCATAAATACTAACTATATCTCTTCGATAGAATATCTAAAAACTACTAAGTTATCATATACTTACAATAGATACTTACTTTTAAAGTTTATACAATATAAATTATATAAAAGCTACCAGCATCGTTTAAAACATTATCTTTTTCAAATATCTCATCGCTAAATGAAACAATCTCATATTATTAACATAGAAAATTAAATGAAAAACTTTTTAATTGTTTGAAAAATAATATTAAAAAATTTATAAATCATTCTACATATTTATTACAACCAATTATTAAGCAAATCATAGATTGCTGTATTATTGATACTTAAATCCAAAAAATCATTCTCTATATATTAGTAAATATTTAAAAAATAATAATAAAACATTATACATATTTGCAATTATTCTCTACCAAATCAAATAATATATTAGCCTCATTAAAGATAATTAAATATGAAAATCCTGTAATATTTTTTAATAATTATTAGAAAATATGAATAAATATCAGATATGTAAGTAATAAATTCATAACTATATTGAATAAAATTATGTTATTACTAACTGTAAATATTGTAAATTATTTAAAAAAATTGTATAGAGATTTAAAAGGTGTTTGATTGATTTAAAGTTATTAAATCATCTTATGAATTATTTTTTAGAGTATTATAAGGGAGGTTTATCTTTATTCTTGTACCTGATATCTTCATCATGATACCATCTTTCAGCGTTAATCTTTTCTTTTTTATTCATATCCATTCCATACAAATCCATATACACAAGAGAAACAAATGGGATACTCTTTTTTATTTTCAACATAACACGTTCAAGTCTTGAGACTTTTCCATCTATTACCATCTCTGCCCATGAACAATTATCGTAACGTTTAACTTCGATATTTCTATCCATTGATGCAACTCTTATCGAATAATGTTTACCCGGCTCAATCTCTTTAATTTCTGATAAACCAAATGCTAATTTTTTTGCAATAAAAGAGACTTCCTCTCTTCTTCCATCCTCATGAAATAGCTTCCAATAAAAATCTACAGGTTTTTCTGAATTAATTAATCCATTCTTATCAAGGTTAATATCATAAAACGTAGTATTCGCATTATCATTTTTTTCTAGGTAAAATAAAGTATTCGGGTCGTGTATATCACCATAATTATATGTACGGTTGTCACACTGCATATCCGCATAAAGGTTTGCAGTAGAAAATAAAAGCACGACTAATATTAATTTAATATATAAAAACAAGTCTATCCTCATCTAAAAATCAATAACTATAATAATACAATATATTACTTCCATTTACAATTAAAAACTTTGTCATACTCATATCTCGCAACATCATCACCATACTGAAAAATCGGTTTCTCTATTTTCAACTCAACACCTGCTGTCTTAATTGCATCAATCAAAACTATTTTTGCACCTTTATCAATCGACGGATATATAAATTGCAATGATTTTGGTTCAATCATATTATCTCTTAAAACAGCTAGTAGGTCTATCAACATATCTGCATCGTATGATAACGTCAACCTACCACCATCTGCAAGATATCTTTTTGCAAAAAGAGCGATATCCTCTAATGTCAATTTAATATTAAACCTAGCTACTGCTTCAATATCATTTTTAGCTGTGCCACCAGTACCAATTTTTCTATATGGTGGATTGCAAATAATATGCGTATAACAACTGCTGTCCTTCGGTTTATATTCGTTGAGATCGCCTAATATAGGAATAACTTTATCTACCACATCTGATAGTTCAATACTTTTAATAAGTGTCTCATAAATAGGTTTTTGTAGTTCTAACGCTTCAATATTAACACCATATTTCTTGGCAATCAATATGGATACTATACCAGATCCAGCACCTATTTCTAGCATCTTAGCTTTAGGTTTAGGCTTACTAAAATATGCCAACAAAACCGAATCAATTCCAAATCTGAAACCACCACTCTTTAATTGACATATCTTTATATCTTCATCAACTACTGTATCTATCGTGTAATCTATTATACCATCTCTCATCAATAATGTTATCTATTATAATCATCTCTTGTGAATATTCACAATACTGCCTGTTCTGCTAATCAATTTCAATATCAATAAAAATACTGCATGTTCGTGCAGTTTATTATC
>CAMQYB010000206.1 GCA_947039055.1 uncultured Deferribacteraceae bacterium | reverse complement strand
TTAGCAATATTAAGCCAAGTGATAGCACGGTTAATAATACTATTAATAATATTAAGGCAAGCGATAGCACGGTTAATAATATTATTAGCAATATTAAACCAAGTGATAGCACAGTTAATAATACTATTAATAATATTAAGGCAAGCGATAGCACGGTTAATAATATTATTAGCAATACGAAGCCAAACGATAGCACTGTTGATAGATCTGTTATTGGTTCAACTAATGATATGGTTAATAAATCGGTAGGAGTTCCACCGTTGCAAGTTTTAGAATTATTAAGAAAAGAGATTGAAAATTGTTCAAAATGCAGACTTTCAGCATCTCGTACGAACGTAGTTTTTGGAGATGGCAATGTTTTTGCAAAGCTAATGTTTATAGGTGAAGGTCCAGGTGCAGATGAGGATCAAGCTGGATTACCGTTTATAGGAAGAGCTGGACAACTGTTAACTAAAATGATTATAGCTATGGGTTTTAAAAAGGAAGATGTGTACATTGCAAATATTGTAAAGTGTCGACCTCCTAATAACAGAAATCCATTTGAAGATGAAACAGCGTGTTGTATTCCATATTTACATAAACAGATAGCAACAATTAATCCAGATTATATTATTACGCTTGGATCAATTGCGACAAAATATCTTCTTAATACAAATGAGGGGATATCTTCGTTGCGTGGCAGATGGCAGAGTTTAAGTTTACCTAATGTATCTGATAAAGAGTATCAAGTTATGCCAACGTTTCATCCAGCATATCTTCTTAGATCACCAACCAAGAAGGTGTTTGTATGGCAAGATTTACAGCTGGTTATGCAAGAGATGGGATTACCAGTGAAATAATCTATCTGTCAGACTATCTCTGTATTGATACAATTATTTTTAATATAACAAATAGGAAGGTATTATGAGGTTTTTTTTAGCACTAATATTTTTATTGGTTTCGTCTATAAACCTCTACGCTGATTTTGTAGAATCAGAGGGCGAGGCGATGATCTATAATGGCGATGTTCCATCGGCAAAAGCCATTGCCATATCAAGAGCAAAATGGAGTGCTTTAGAATCTATCGCTGATATGAGTGTTAAAATTGACACATTGATAACTAACTCTCAACTAGCTGATGAAGCTGTTAAGATTGAGTATGAAGCTAAATTTAAAAAAGTTAAAATAATGTCTGAGGGTATAAGTGGAGATAGATACGTTGTAAAACTTTTAGTAGAAATAGATAAACTAGATGCACGACGTGAAGTAGAATCATTATCAAAAAGCACATCAATAGCAGTTGTGATACCATCTATAATTGCGAATAAAAAATATAGTTACATTACTCCTTTCTCAGATAAAATCGTCACCGAACTCACAAAAGAAGGCTTTGAAGTTAGGGATATATCTAAAGAGTTAGACCCTGATATTATCAAAGAGATCAATGGTGCAATCAGTACGGATAATTACGAGAAGTTAAATTTTTTAACTGCTAAATATTTTACAACGAATATCCTTGTCGGCAAGATAAGCATTAGAGAGCGTTCAAAAAATGTTGGCTATACAGAGATGCCTTTTACGATTGTTGATGGCTCACTTGATTGGCGTATAATCGGTAGGAAAGGAACAAGAAGAGTGTTGCTTGCATCAGGGACATATAATGACAATGGACATGGTTCAAACTTAGATGCAGCTGTTGCTAATTTGTATAAAAACATGTCATCAACAACATCCCATAAACTTGTGTCAGATGTAACTGAAGAGGTTTTAGAAAACACTCGTAGAAAAGTTGTTGTAGTGCTTTCTGGACCAAGAAATATCCGTGATTTTTATGACTTGCTTACAGATATAGAATCGATACCATTTGTTTTAGATGTGGTAAAAGAGGGGATAGATACTTTGATAGTGAACTATCCTGAAAAAACTTATTACTTAGCATCATTTTTAACTGGTGGTGGTAAGTATACACTTGAAAAGATAGGTAAGAACGAGATTGTTATACGTAAAAATTAAGTATTTAAAAGCATTGAATTTATAGTAAGAATGAAATGTTTAAAAGTATCGAATTTATAGTAGGAATTAAGTATTTAAAAGCATTAAATTTATCGTAAAAAAGAAAAAATAAAAGTATCGAATTTATAGTATATATTACGTTTAGTATTATTAATCATATTTAATTGTGAGGGGTTATTATGTTGAAATTATCAGTTATGGTATTCGTTTTATTTAGTATGGTATTTCTAGGTTGTTCATCTAAAGAGGGTGTACAAACTCCTAATATCGGAGGAACTGGTGGTGCCTCAGTTGGTGGAGCTGTTTGTTTTAATGGTGCTCCAGACTGGGTTGTTGCAAATGGTCAAGGCGAAAATTTATCAGCTGTTGGCGTTGCTGTAATAGGTAAATCAGGCTTACAGTATGCAAGAATTGAAGCAACTGCTGCTGCAAGAGATGAGATGTCTAGAACGTTATCTGTTAAAGTCAACAATATGTTTAAAACATTTAATCAAACAACAGGATTAGGCGATGATCAGAGTATTGATAGAGTAACTGTAAACGTTTCAAAACAGTTGTCATCACAAACTATATCTGGATCTAAACAGATCGGCTCTTGGGTATCTCAATGTGCTGAGTTGTATGTACTTGTTGGACTAGATGAAACACTTGTTAAACAAGCAGTTAAAGAGGAGTCTATTTCATCTATAAGAAATGACGTTGCTTTATGGCAGCAATTTCTTGAAAAACAAGCTCAAGATGAGTTAGATGCTGCTATTGAAAAAGAGTTTAAAAATACAGTCAATTTTGAGTAATAATTGCTGTTTAGTAATAACTGTATAATATAAATAACTAATGACTACGAAGCTATTTATATTATGCCTGTTCATCGATTTATTAAATAGGGAGAATTAATGAGATATTTTAACATGACTGTATTATTGATATTATTTTCATTTTCAGTAGTGAGTTGTATGAGATTTACAGCAGAAGATAAACACAGGGTTGATGTCCAGCGTCAGTTGAATTCATCGTCTAAAAACTTCTATGAGCTTGATAAAGAGATGGATGACGTACGAGAAACTGGTGAAGTTCCTGATCTATAATTTAACTGTTCATTTATTTAATTTGTAATAATATATTACTGTTATTTATAAGGATAGATTTAAGGTGTATTTTTGAACGTTAAAATTTTAATGTTTTTTACAATAGTTTTTACTATAATATTGAGTTATGCTCATATTGTTTTAGCAGATGACTATATTGAAAGAAATGACAAAGAATTAGATAACCTGCAATCACTTTCTATGGAAAGTAATAGATATAATAATGTGTTTATTGTTGCAGGTGGAGATGTGAAAAATCTATCTACTACGAATGATGATGTCATAGAACAAGATCGTAATCGTAAGTATGATAGTCAACTTAAGCAAAATGATATTACCGAACAAGATCGTAATCGTAAGTATGATAGTCAACTTAAGCAAGATG
>CAMQYB010000205.1 GCA_947039055.1 uncultured Deferribacteraceae bacterium | reverse complement strand
ATAGTTTGAAAATTTTAAATATAATTATACCTGCCTAACGGTGGGTATTTTTTATTTGTAAAATTTTGAAATGCTATCGTTAATTCAAAGCACAATTTAATATAACTAGATAGTTTAATGCAACTAGATAATTTGATATAACTAGATAGTTCAATAGATAAGATCTCTACAACTCTACAATCGTTATCGCTTGTCCACCCTCTTGGTTCTCAGCTAGTCGATAAGATTTAATAGTTGTTGATTTGCGTAGATATTCATGAACTGCTTTACGCAACTGTCCTGTACCTCTACCATGTACAACATTTACTGTATCCACATTGCTATCTATCGCTTTATCCAAATACGTTTCAAGTATATCTAACGCCTCTTCAACTCTCATACCTACTAAAACTATTTCACCCTTAACATGATTTGTCACAGAGTTATCTTTTATCTTTACAACTTTTTTTGCAGGTTGTTTTTTATCTATCTTTTTACCGATCAAATCATTCATTTTTAGATTTAACTTAAATCCATTAATATCAACTTGAACCATATCTTTACGAATAGATAAAACTGATGCTTTCGCATTATATGTATCTAAATAAATCAGATCACCAACTTCAATATCTTTAACTTTATCAAACGATTCTTTAACTTTAGAAAGTCTACTCTCAACATATTTAATATTGTTCTCAACGCTCTCTTGATCAACTTTCTCTTTTTTATCTTTTACCATACGTCTGCTTTGTTGAAGAAGTTGATAAGTTTCAGATAGTAACTCAAACTCTTTCTTGCCCAACTTTTTATTTATTATATCATCTGTTTCTGTAAGTTTTTTTTCTCTCTCATTAAGCTCACGATCCCACTCATCTAAGGTGATTTTCAAATGTGTGTTCTCTGCTTTCATTCTGTTAATCTCATCAACAGAAACTTCAAGAGATGATTTATATTGATTAACTTCCTCTAAGGCTAACTCTATAACCTCTTCATTAAATCCTAATCTCTTAGCTATTAATATAGGATCTGATCTACCGATAATATCTTTCAGCAATCTATACCTTGGCTCAAAAGTTTCATAATCAAAATCAACCGAATAGAACATCGAGATACTATTATTTAATGCAAAGTTTTTGATCTCAGTAAAGTGTGTTGTAACAACGATATCTGAATTTCTGTTCAGTAGATATTTAAGTATCGCAATAGCTAAGGCTGCACCCTCTCTTGCATCTGTTCCTGTGCCTAACTCATCAAACAACAGTAACGATCTATCAACACTTTTCTCCATTATGGATTTTATGTTAAGCATGTGAGATGAAAATGTAGAGAGATCCATAACGATAGATTGCTTATCACCGATATCTGCTAAAATATTATGATAAATTACATATTTAGCACTCTCTGCAAATATAGGTAATCCGCAATATGTTAAAATCAAATTAAGCCCTACAGATTTTAATGCAGCCGTTTTACCACCAGTATTCGGCCCAGTGATTACAGCCAACTGTTTATCTTGACCAAATGAAAAATCTATACCTATTGATGTGTTATCTTGTTTTAATAATATTAATGGATGATGTAAATTTTTGAAATTTAATCCATCTGAATGTTCTGCAAATGCGATTGTTTTATCTTTATAAAATCTTCCTACATCTAAATATAAAGCAAGTTTAGAATATTTTTCTATTAAAAGATTTATATCTGTAATTGATGCTTTGAATAAAGAAATTATATTATAAATGATTTTAGCGATCTCTTCAGACTCTTTTATTGCAAGCTCTTGAATAGCATTATTAAACGGAATAGCAGTTGATGGTTCTATATATAACGTCTGTCCTGATGTTGATTTATCTTGAATTATACCTACTATATATTGATGATAATTTGATTTACAACTTAACGTATATCGTCCATTATGAACAGTTATCGTATCCTCATTTATAAACTTAGATGCGTTACTTGAATTGATAATTTGTTTAAGTTTTTTCTGTAATGAGTCACGATAAGTTTTAATGTCGCATCGTATCGCATAAAGCTCTTCAGTTGCATTATCTTTAATCTGACCCATATCATCTATAGCTGTTTTAATGGTTAAAGATATATCATCTAAAGTGTTGATAGATACAACTAAATCTTTTAGATATACTATTCTTTTTGTAGATAATAATTTAGATTTCATAATAGCAATATCAGATAAGAAATTTGCAAAGATGATTAAATCTTTAGGATCGTATGAGACCTCTTTATTGATTAATCTATCTATCGCATGATAACTATCTTCATCTTTATTAAGCATTATCTCGTCCGATACAAGATTGATAATTTCGCTATACTTACTCTGTTCAAGTAGGATATCATCTGCATTTTCATAAGGAGATAGTTTATCTATATCCAACTTTGCGTAGTATGATATAAATGACTCTTTAAGAATATCTAAAAAATTGTAAAACTCTAAAGTTTGATAATCGTAACTCATGATAATTTATCACATATTAGATGTGATTAATCAAGTAAAAAAAATCAACTGACAATCACCGTAAATATTTACAATAATTATCAGACTTTGCGACCTTATAAGATATCGTAATATGTGATATAATTGTTGACTTTTATGCAATATAATATAGATTATGAGAGTTATTATAAAATATGTATTTAGTTCGGGAGAATATTATTATGTCTAGTCCTGTGTTTAGTGAAAAAACTTTTTCAACAACTTATCAAACAGAAAAATCTGGAGTGATGACTGTCAACGGTACAATTTCAAGAGCGTTAATTTTAACATCTATATTAATAGGGTTTGCACTATATGGAGCTCATCTTTACGCCAATGCAACAGATATGGGATTGATGATGAACATCGTTAAAGGTACAGCGATTGGTGCATTAATTATTGCCGTTATAATGATGTTTAAAAAAGAGTACGCAATGCCTTTATCAATTGTATACGCAATGCTTGAAGGTGTCTGTTTAGGTGTTATATCTATGTTGTTTGAATCTATGTACAACGGAATTGTTTTCCAAGCACTAGGCTTAACTATTATGGTTCTGTTCTTAATGTTGTTTCTATACAGATTTAGAATTATAAAAGTAACAGAGAAATTTAGAAGCGTGATAGTTGTTGCAACGTCTGCTATATTTGCAATGTACTTATTATCATTTGTGCTTAGTTTTTTCGGTATCAACTTACCGTTCTTAACTGGAGCGTCTCCACTTGCAATAGGTATTAATGTTGTGATAGTTATAATCGCATCACTTAACTTACTGCTTGATTTTGATTTTATTGAGAAAGGTGCAGAAAATAATCTACCTAAATATTTTGAATGGTATTCAGCGTTTGGATTATTAGTTACATTGATTTGGTTATACCTTGAGTTATTAAAATTGTTATCAAAATTGAATAAAAGATAATCATTAATCAAATTTAATTGTAAACTAAACTTGGTCGTAAAAAGAGTTTTAGTTACAAATTGAGTTTGGTTATAAAGTGAGTTTA
>CAMQYB010000204.1 GCA_947039055.1 uncultured Deferribacteraceae bacterium | reverse complement strand
TAGTTATAAAATTCGCTAGATGGGCTTTTGAAAAATATCCACTCGAAAAAGATATTCTAGGCACACAGATGAAAGCTGTGGGTGAAGTTATGTCTATCGGTTCAACATATAAAGAGTCGTTCCTTAAAGCTATCAGATCTCTTGAAAATGGGAGATTTGGACTCGGTGAAGTTAATCAATATAAAAAACTATCTCTTGAAGAGTTAATAGCTTTACTATGGCAACCATCTTCTGAAAGACAGTGGATTATGTATGAAGCGATGAAGAAAGGTGCAACTGTTGATGAGCTTTTCAAACTTACTAAAATTAAAAAATATTTCCTAGAACAGATGAAAGAATTAATAGATCTTGAAGAGAAAATTACATCTTTCACAATTGATACTCTTCCTGATGATATCTTAACTCAAGCTAAAAAAGATGGATTTGCTGATGATTATCTATCTAAACTATTAAAATGTGATGAGAAAGAAATTAGACAGAAACGTCATGCAATAAACCTTCGTCCATCATATCTGCCGATCGCTGTATCTGGGGTTGTTGCTGGAGATAAAGGTGGATCATCTGCTGCATACTACTACTCAACTTATAATAGACCTAAAGCAGATATCATCAAACCAACCGGTAAAAAGAAAGTTATGGTGCTTGGATCTGGTCCTAACAGAATTGGACAAGGGATAGAGTTTGATTACTGTTCTTGTCACGCTGTGTTCGCTATGAGGGATGCTGGGTATGAAACTATCATCGTAAACTGTAACCCTGAAACTGTATCAACTGATTACGACACATCTGATAGATTATATTTTGAACCTTTAACAGTTGAAGATGTTATTGAGATTTATCACCTTGAACAACCTGAAGGGATTATCGTTCAGTTCGGTGGACAAACTCCGTTAAACATATCTAAGAAATTAGAAGACGCTGGAATAAATATGCTCGGTACAAAACCATCTACTATTGCATCTGTTGAAGATCGTGAACTTTTCGCAAGACTTATGGAAAAACTTAATATCAAAATGCCTGAAGCTGATACTGCAACTAAATTAACTGATGTTAAAGTTAAAGCTAATAAAATCGGCTACCCTGTAATCGTTCGTCCATCATACGTTCTTGGCGGTAGAGGAATGGCTATTATTAGAGACGATGAAGAGTTGGATACATATATTCTAACTGCAACTGAAATTAGCGAAAATCAACCTCTATTAATAGACAGATTTTTAATCAACGCACTTGAATGTGAAGCTGATGCTCTTTGTGATGGTACTGATACATTCGTTCCAACTATTATGGAACATATAGAAAGAGCTGGAGTTCACTCTGGTGATTCTGCCTGTGTTATACCTCCTGTTACGCTATCTGAGAAAAATCAGAAGAAAATATACGAACACATGAATAGTATCGCAACTGAGCTTGGTGTAGTCGGATTAATCAATGTACAGTTCGCTGTTGAAAACGATGAAGTATATATATTAGAAGCAAACCCTAGAGCATCAAGAACTGCTCCGATCGTTTCTAAAGTTTGTGGAATATCTATGGCTAAAATTGCTACGATGTTAATGGCTGGCAAAAAGTTGAAAGATTTTAATCTTAAACATAAAAAATTAGATTTCTTCGCTGTTAAAGAAGCTGTGCTACCTTTTAATAAATTTAGAGATACAGATCCTGTACTAGGGCCTGAGATGAAATCTACTGGTGAAGTTTTAGGTATAGCTGACTCGTTCGCATACGCTGTTTATAAAGCTCAAGAAGGTGCTGGAACTATTCTTCCTATGAAAGGAACTGTGCTTGTATCGGTTGCTAATAAAACTGATAAAGTTTTAGAACTTGCAAAACTGTTAGTTGAACTTGGATTTAAAATTGTCGCAACTGGTGGTACGAATGAATTCTTAAATAAACATAATATCGCAAATGAATTTATTAATAAAGAAAGTGAAGGCAGACCGAATATTACTGACATGATTTTAAATAAACAACTTGATCTTATAATAGACACTCCAGGAAATAAACAGTCTACTAGTGACGGTGCAATAATTAGAAAACATGCAATTAAATTCAATATACCTTGTATTACAACTGTGTCTGGTGCACTTGCATCTGTACAAGGAATTAAAGCTGCTAAAATGGAAGTGACTAGACTTAGATCTCTACAGGAGTTACATATTTAATCACCGATCATAACGGCAATTAACAAATTATGAAAAATATACTAATAAACTTAAACAAATTGTTTGACTCAAAATACACATGGATTATTCTTGCAGTAGCGATATCAATCATATTTAGAAATCCAGCTTACGGATTAATCATAGGAGTTATTTTATCTATTATTACTAAAAATCCACAGATAAAATTTACTTCAACTATCGCTAAATCGCTCTTGAAAGTATCTGTAGTTATATTAGGCTTTGGACTTAATTTATCAACCGTTATAAGTGTCGGAATTTCATCAATACATATAACTGTGATAGGTATCACTGCGACTATGACTTTAGGTTATCTACTTGGAAAGTTATTTAAAATTGATAGCAATATAAGAATATTATTGTCATCTGGAACTGCTATTTGTGGAGGATCTGCTATTGCTGCTATTGCACCTGCGATAAATGCAACGTCATCTCAGATAGCCGTTTCGATGGCGATTGTTTTTCTGCTTAACGCTGTAGGATTAATTATTTTTCCTCCGATAGGGCATTTGTTAAATCTATCACAACAAGACTTTGGTCTATGGGCTGCACTTGCAATTCATGACACATCATCTGTTGTTGGTGCTGGTGCAACTTATGGAGCTGTTGCCTTAGCAGTTGCTACAACCGTTAAACTTACTAGAACATTATGGATTATACCTCTATCTTTCACGATCTCTAAATTAAACAAAAGTGAAAGTAAAACTGTATTCCCTTACTTTCTTGTAGGGTTTATAATTACTGCAACTATCAGAACAGTTCTGCCATCATTTGAACTTTTATTCAATCATTTTGCTATATTTGGAAAAGAGATGATGAGCGGTATCTTATTCTTAATCGGTGCAGGACTTACGATAGAGGAACTTAAAAAAATAGGTGCAAAACCATTAATTGTAGCAGTAATATTATGGATCATCGTATCAGTTGCAACTCTGCTTGCAATCTACTATCAACTGTTTAGCGTAGATTTTGGTGCTTAATAAAATATTAATATTGCGATATGGAAACTTGTAAGTTGCATGCCAATCGTAATGACAAAATATTAAAATTAAAATAGAATTTATAGGTTGCACTAGTTGCAACCTATTTTTATATTCTGTAATACGTTATATATATGTAAGTCGTATATCCCCTGTGATCTCATATCGTTTACAGTAGATTTTAATGCTAGATAAAAGATGATTTTTGATAGAAGTAAAAATATTAGTTTATTTACAATGAACTTACCTACGAAATTTCTATCCATAATATATTGTACATTTAGACACTCAAATAAAATATCTGTATCAAACATGAAAAGTACATATTGATTTCCATAGAAAATAAATCTATGCTAACTTAAATCGTTTAATAATAATTTTAATGCTAGTTAATAATTTTA
>CAMQYB010000203.1 GCA_947039055.1 uncultured Deferribacteraceae bacterium | reverse complement strand
ATTTAACTAAAATTTATTTTATTTATATCTAGGATGAAAATTTGCAAGTATATTTCTTTTATCATCATCAGCAAGATGGGTGTATATTTCTGTAGTAGATATATTTTCGTGTCCTAAAAATATCTGTATAGTTCTAAGATCTGCACCACCTGAAAGAAGGTGAGTTGCAAAGCAGTGTCTTAATGTATGAGGTGAGATATTTTTCTTTATATCAACACTTTTGCACACAGCCTTAATCCATTGCCAAACATATTGACGAGTTAATCCATCTCCATATCTATTTAGAAACAGATATCCATCATCAGATTTTTTAACAAACTTTTCTAACCGTACAGGTAGGTAGTTTTTAAGATCAACAAGCAGTTTGTCGTATATAGGCACAATACGCATCTTAGAACCTTTACCCATAACTGTAACTATTCCACGTTTAAAATCTATATCAGTTGTTTTAATCGATATAAGTTCAGATACTCTCATTCCTGATGAGTAAAGTAACTCTATCATAAGTGAGTTTCTAAGCCCCATATCAACATTTTTATCTCTATAGTTCAACATTTTTTCAACTTCTTCAAATGTTAAAAAGATCGGCAATTTTCCCCATCTTTTAGGTTTGATAATAAATTCTATCGGATTGACCTTAATTAATTTCTCTAATAACAGATAGTTGAAGAATTGAGATATACCTGATAATCGCCTAAGGATTGTTTCAATAGATAATCCATCTTTTCGCATTTTTGCCATCAAAGAGACGATATTATTGCTATCAATTTTGATGAGTGGAGAAAGATCTATATTTTTATTTTCTTTAATATGTGATGCGATATTTTCATCATCTATTATACAGTTAGAGGTTGTATTGTTATAGAATAACAGTAGCGATAATATATCGTTTTGGTAAGCATCAACAGTGTTATCTGCTAATCCTAACTCCATGTGTAAATATTGCATGTAGAGTGTTAATGTTAATGTCATAGGGGTGATTTTATCATACTCTTTTTCAAAATAGAACACTTTTCTATTTTAATTATAAAAATAGTATCTATGAGCCATCTAAAAAATCTTGCATAAAACAATTTTAAGATATACTATAGTTGTAGAAATTTTTTATAAGTATTGTATTTAAATAGGAGGAGTTTATGTCAAAAAGTGACTTAGCAAAACGTGCATGTGATTATCATAGTATGGGAAGACCAGGTAAAATAGAAGTTGTTTCTACAAAACCAGCAGAGACTCAACAAGACCTAACCTTAGCATATTCTCCAGGTGTTGCAGCCCCTTGTTTAGAGATAGAGAAGAACCCAGCAGCAGCAGGACTTTATACATCTAAGAACAATCTAGTAGCTGTTATAAGTAACGGTACAGCTGTTTTAGGACTTGGAGATATTGGTCCTTTAGCTAGTAAGCCTGTTATGGAAGGTAAAGGTATTTTATTTAAAAGATTTGCTGATATTGATGTATTTGATATAGAGCTTAACAGTAAAAGTGTTGAAGATATAATCAAAACTGTTGAAATGCTTGAGCCTACATTTGGTGGTATAAATTTAGAAGATATTAAAGCACCTGAGTGTTTTGATATTGAACAGACTTTGAAGAAAACAATGAAAATTCCAGTTTTCCACGATGATCAACATGGAACAGCTATTGTTGCATCAGGTGCTGTTATAAGTGCCTTAGAGATTGTTGGTAAGAAGATCGGTGATGTTAAAGTTGTAATCAATGGTGCTGGTGCATCAGGGCTTGCTATAGCACATCTTCTTAAATTGTTAGGCGTTAAGAAAACTAATATAATTGCGTGTGATACTAAAGGTGTTATCTATGAAGGTAGAACTGAAGGTATGAATAAATATAAAGAACCATTTAAAGTAGCGACAAATGCTCGTACTTTAACAGATGCTTGTAAAGGTGCTGATATTCTTCTTGGATTATCGGCAAAAGATGCTTTTAACGCTGAAATGATTAAATCATTAGCACCAAACCCGATCATTATGGCTATGGCTAATCCTGATCCTGAAATCTTACCAGAGAACATTAAAAAAGTTAGAACAGATGCGATTATCGCAACTGGTAGATCAGATTATCCTAACCAAGTTAATAACGTTCTTTGTTTCCCATTCTTATTCCGTGGAGCGTTAGATACTGGATCTGTTGAAATTAATGACGAAATGAAATTAGCTGCTGCGAGAGCGTTAGCTGAATTAACTAAATTAGATGTTCCTGAGTATGTTTGTCGTGCTTACGGCGTTGAAACATTAAGTTTTGGTAGAGAGTATATTATACCTAAACCTGTTGATGCACGTGTGCTTCCATTTGTTGCAATGGCTGTTGCTAAAGCTGCAATGGATACTAAAGTGGCTAAACATCCGATCAAAGATTGGGACGAATATAAAACTAGATTAGAGTCAAGATTATATCCTGAAAAAAGATTAGTTAATTTTATCGTTAAGAAAGCTAAATCTAAAAAAGCTAAGATAATTTTTGCTCAAGGCGATAATGCAAGAGTTTTAGCTACTGCTAGATATATGGTAGAGTTCGGTATTGCAACACCTATAGTAATAGGACACGAACCATGTGTTAAAGGTATTGCTGAGAAGAAATCAATTAATCTTAAAGGTATTGAGATCGTTGATCCATATAACTCTAAAGTAGTTGATAAATATGTTGAAGAGTATGTAAAAGCAAATGAGCGTAACGGTATGACATTGGCTAAAGCTGATAGAGAAGTTAGAGGTTGTCATAATAGATTAGCAGCTATGTTGTTAGCTAAAGGTGTAGCAGATGCTATGCTTGGCGTTACTAAGCTTACGATTGAAGAGGCTGCAAATATTATTGAGGGCATTATCCCTGCTGATGAGATTATAACATCAACTATAGTTGCAAACAGAGAGAGAGACATAATAATATCTGATAGATTAAATTTAACTTATTCAGAAGATTTAACAGATACTGTTTTCGGTGCTGTTGATACGGCTGAGTTATTTGGTATGACTCCTAAAGTTGCTATGATAAACAACTCTAACTTTGGTGATACATACACAGATGATTACGAAGATATTCTATTCACAATAGATGATGTTAGAGAGATTAATCCTAAGTTGATTATTGATGGAGAGATGACAGTTGATGTGGCTCTTAACTCAAGAACTGCTGAGAAATATCCGTTTAGCAAAATCAAAGGCGATGCAAATATATTAGTTTTCCCAACAGTTGGATCAGCTGATGCTGCATACTCATCTCTTATGACATTCGGCAAGTTTGTTAAAGTAGGAGAGGTTATTCAAGGCTTTGATAAACCTGTTCAGATTATTAGTATTGATGCAGATATGGAAGATATGATTGTATCGGCTGCGGTTGCGATAGCTTCAATCAAACCTGCTGCGAAACCTGCTACTAAATCTGCTAAAAAGCCTACTGCTAAGAAGAAGTAAGTTAGAAATAGTGGTTTAAGTGACTTTGTTTTGATAATTTTATATAGTAATATTTAACGTATTACTTAAAATATGTTTACTTTATGTCTTGTAAATAGTATAAATCTGTTTACAAGACTTTTTTTATAAGTTACAAAGTTATGAATATATACATAGTATATTTACTTATGTATTTATGTACTTAT
>CAMQYB010000202.1 GCA_947039055.1 uncultured Deferribacteraceae bacterium | reverse complement strand
CAAATAAATATCCCCCTTGAGTTAACTCTCTTGGGGGATAAATATATTAAGATTAAATATTTATAATCTTATAATCGTAAAAATAATATAGCTAAGTTAAGGGATAAATATAAACCCTACAATTAAGAATAGAGGTATAAGAATCGCAACTGACCACGCCATATATCCAAAGAATGAAGGCATTTTGACACCTTGATTTTCAGCTATTGATCTAACCATAAAGTTTGGAGCGTTACCGATATAAGTGTTAGCACCCATAAATACTGCACCCATACTTATTGCAAGAAGCGTATGTGATTTCTCTGTCATAAGCATTTGGATATTCGCAGGGTTAGAAACATCTCCAGCAGCTGTTGTAAAGAAAACTAAGTAAGTTGGAGCATTATCAAGAAAACTTGAAAGTATACCTGTGATCCAAAAATACATTAGATTAACGGGATTACCGTTTTCATCACTAATCAGAGATACAACACTTGCAAGTCCACCGCTCTCTCCAGCTTGTAAAATTTTAAGTGCAGGGATCATAGTTATAAATATACCGAAGAAGAGTTTTGCAACTTCAAGTATAGGTTCCCAGTTAAATCCGTTTAAGTCTCTACTCTCTTTCCTAGTAAGTTTAAGAGATAACCATGCAAGTATCAACAGAAGAATTAATCTACTTAATTCATTTAAATACATAGGCACATGATATATAGAGAAAGCGATCGGAGCGTTATCAAAAATAGATGCACCAACAGGAGCAGATGGATCTGGTTTCCAAACACCACTCATAACAACTGCGAAAATAACACCTAGAATTAAAACAAAATTGATTGAACCTTCAAGTCCAAGTTTTTCATCACCACTATGTTCTGCAACGGGTTTGCCTTCTTTCTTATATAAAATTGTATCCATAATAAAATATATTATAAATAATACTGTAAGAGTAAATAACATAGGTAGGAACATGTGTTGTAATGTCCAGAAGAAATCTACACCTTTAAGAAATCCAAGAAACAGTGGAGGATCTCCAACAGGTGTTAATGAACCACCGATATTTGCAACAGTAAATATAAAAAATACAACTGTGTGAACTTTATATTTACGATGAGCATTAGCACCAAGTAAAGGTCTAATCAGAAGCATAGCAGCTCCAGTTGTTCCCATCCAACTTGCAAGTATTGCACCTATTAAAAGGATTAAAGTATTTACAAGAGGAGTTCCAGATAAAGATCCTTTAAGTCTAATTCCACCAGATATAACAAATAGTGAAAACAGTAGAATAAGGAACGGAATATAATCTATAAGTAGAATATGTATAACTTCGTATGCAGTTATAGAAACACCGTACACAGCAATAAACGGAACTATAAAAGTTAACGCCCAAGCAATAGATACTTTTCCATAGTTATGGTGCCAAAATTTAGCAAAAAGTATTGGGCCTAAAGCGATAGATAGAAGCATTCCTGCGAATGGAATAATCCATAAGCTAGATAAATCTTCTCCTCCGATATGCCATGCATCGCCAACACCTGAGGCTGCAAACGACATCTTTGGAACAAATGCTAACAATGATACTAATATTAGAAATTTAATTTTACGCAAAATATCCTCCTGAGATAGTTTTTTGTTTTGTTTTGTATATATATAAAATCAGTCAAACAAAATAAATAAACATTATTATAACGGTTATTTATCTTATTTAATTTATAACTAAATTACTTTGTTTTAGATTTAACTTTAAGATATCAATATTTATATGTATATAAAACTAAGGGTGCAATATATATACGTTTAAACATTACTTTAAGAGATCTTGTCACCATATATTATCATCGGCTAAAACAGAAATAAATTAATAGTTAATCGATTAAATTATCGAATACATTTCTTTCTGTTTAGCGACAGTTGTAACTACATTAAAGTTCTTAAAACAGCTTTCTGCATATTTTTGTACAATATCGTAACTGTTACAATTTTCAGAAACGTGCACAAGTACAGCTTCTTTCAGTTTTTTCATACTTAATTTACAAATAAGATTATGAGCATCTTCATTTGATAAATGTCCAAAACTTGATGCAATTCTTGTTTTCAAAAAATTCGGATACTCAGAATTTTTCAACAATTCAGGATCATAGTTTGACTCAAGTACAATTATTTCAGTTTCTTCCACAGCTTTATAAATATAGTCAGAAATAATTCCAACATCTGTTAGATAACTAATATCTACTCCGTCAAACTTAAATCTATATCCAAAAGGTTCAACTGCGTCATGTTTAATTCTAAAAGGTTTAACCGAGAAATCGTTAAATGTTACTTCAACATCAGCATCCATAGTATAGAACAGATCTTCATCAAATCCATTTTTAATAAGTCTCTCAACAGTTTTAGTTGATGAGTATATTTTAGGAGAGTATTTGCTTAAAAACGGTTTCATACCAGCGATATGGTCGTTATGTTCATGAGTTATGAACAGTATAATTTCATCAATATCGAGATGTGATAATCCGCTTTCTTTAATATTATCATCTATAAAAGGTTGGATCTGATTAAGTGGTAACCCCATATCAACAAATATAAATTTTTTACCTAACCTAAAAACTGATGAGTTTCCAGAACTTCCTGATGATATTATATCGTATTTTAAATTCATATTTTTTTATCTTTAACTTTTTATCTATCTTTATATTTAACAACTATGTATCAGTACAGCGAGACTTTGATATATTCAGTTGTCAAGATGCAGCGATATTATTAACATTATGAGTTAAATAGTCAAGATATAATAATCATAAAATTAAAGCATAAAATTTAATTAGTTTAATGTCTATAGATATTTTGAGGGTTTTATACTTTTTTTGATATTAGTTTGGTATTAGAGATGACAATGATTACGGTTAAGTTGTTACATTAAATTTGGGTATGAATATATGATACGTCAATCTTTTCTTGACATATTGATGATTTTTTGAGAAAATCACAGTTAATAACTATTAAATGGTTATTATGTTACTGCTATAGAAGTGTGTGATGTGCACGATATGCTTCTATGATATGGTAGTGTTTCGAATACTATCTACTGTATCGGTTTTTATTTGCTATTCTTTAGACTATTTTTACGGAAACTTACGGTAGTCGTTTTAAGGATAATTTTTTTGCATTTATATGCAACGCTAACCATAAGGGTAGGCTTTTACACGAATAGCATTATAGATAACAAATATCGTAAGGTAAAGACTTAGCAGTTTTTTATTTTTTAACAATTCAATCTTATTAATAGCAAAACATTTGCGTTGAGGGTGATTAATTGAATGCTGTAAACAAATATTGTGACATTTCTACAACAAGTAGAGTTGCTCAAAACGGACAGAACTTATCAAACGATGGCAAAAACCTATTAGCTCGTAATGAGAGTGCTGTTAATGATAGTCAAAAATATAATATGACTGTTAAGACTCCTGTTCAGAAAGCTGTAGAAGAGGTTTATGATAGATATGACACGTCAGGATTCTACAATAAAATCAAGTACAACAAAGATCTGAACATATATATTAAATATAAGGTTGATATATCAAACAATCAGAAAGTTTCACAATTTCCAACTGAGCAACAAGTAAACCTTATGCAAGTTAAGAAAAACATTGTGAACATCTATCTTTAAAAGTTATGATTGTGGCGGTAGTCGTGGC
>CAMQYB010000201.1 GCA_947039055.1 uncultured Deferribacteraceae bacterium | reverse complement strand
AAAATGTTTATATGGTTGGCGACTCTGATAACGATGTTATCTCTGCAAATGTTGCTGGAGCTGTAACTATTTTTTGTACATTTGGATATGGTGAAAACCTTAAAACTCCTGCAGATTATCTCGTTGCATCAGCTGATGAAATTTACAATTCGATATATAATAAATGATAGAGATGAAAAAAGCATATTATGCTGACTATATTTATTACAATAATAAAATTCATAAAAACTCATATCTTCTAACAGATAAAGATATCATTCTCGGCATATCTGATAACCTTGAAGATGATCTAAACGAATATGAAATTACTAGATATGAAAACTCTGCGATTTTTCCAGCGTTATTAAATACTCATACTCATTTAGGTATGAGTTTATTTCGTGGTTTTGCAGATGATCTAGAATTGATGACTTGGCTTAAAGATTATATTTGGAAGGTTGAGAAGAAATATATATCTGAAGAGTTTGTACATCTTGCAACACTCCTATCAATAATAGAGATGATAAGAAGTGGAACATCAACTGCGAATGAAATGTATTTTTATCCAGATACAACAGCTAAAGCATTTACAGATGCAAAACTTCGTGTAGTTGTAGGTTTTGGTGCTTTAAAATCAGTTGATAATGCGATAGAGAGTATTGAGTTATTCAAAACTACCGACAAAATTAGGTCAGCCCTCTGCCCCCACGCCTTATACACAGTTGGAAAAGATGGCGTTAAACAACTTATCGAATACGCTAAACCTAGAGATATTTTAATACATACACATCTTGCAGAAACAGCATCTGAAGTTGAAATTATTAAAGAGAAATATGGATCAACTCCAGCACTCATTATGGATGAAATCGGTGGATTTGATTGCAAAGGGATCTTTGCTCATGCTGTACATTTAACCGATGAAGAGATTGCTATTATGGGATCTAAAAACGTAAATGTATCACACTGTATAGAGAGTAACCTTAAACTAGCATCAGGTATAGCTCCTATTGTTGCACTTGATAATGCTGGTGCTAATATTACAATCGGAACAGATGGTGCTGCATCGAACAACGATCAATCTATGCTTTTAGAGATGGGAACAGTTGCAAAAATTCATAAAGCTATATCGTGTGACGCATCAGCTTTACATGCAGAGAAAGTTTTAAATTTTGCCACAACAAATGCAGCAAACGCCCTTCAGTTTACTGATACTGGAATTTTAGCAAAAGGAAAACAGGTTGATTTTTTTGTTCTGTCATTTAATTCTGCACATATGACACCTGTTTACAATCCGATCTCTCACCTGCTCTACTCTGCTAATAATAGTGATATTACAGATATGGTTGTGGGTGGTGAAACTATTATGAAAGATAGAGTAATATTAACGATAGATGAAGAGTTCATCAAATCAGAAGCACGCAAGATTGCAAAAACGATTAAAATATAAATTAATTATAATTAATAAATAAATATTAAATAGAATGTATAAATAAAAAAAAGTGATGGTAGTTATTATTATGGATGAGAATAAAAAATTTAAAACCCCGTTTGAAGAACGTTATGCAAGTAAAGAGATGTTATATCTTTTTTCACCTGATAAAAAGTTTAGAACGTGGCGTAAATTATGGATAGCATTAGCAGAATCAGAGATGAAGTTAGGTTTAAAAACAGTTAATAAAGATCAAGTAGATCAGATGAAAAAACAAGCTGATAATATTGATTTTGATTATGCAAAAATAATGGAGAAGAGGTTTCGTCATGATGTTATGGCGCATGTGCATGCATACGGCAAAGTTGCTCCTCTTGCGATGCCTATAATACATTTAGGTGCAACATCAGCATTTGTTGGCGATAACACTGATATAATAGTTATGAAAGAAGCTTTGGCACTTGTTAGATCTAAAGTCTTAACCGTTATGAATAATCTTAAATTATTTGCAAAAAAATATAAAAATCAACCTACTCTAGGTTTTACTCATTATCAACCTGCACAACTTACAACTGTTGGTAAAAGAGCGACATTATGGTTGATGGATTTTCTTTTAGATTTTGAGAACTTAATGAGCACTTATGACAACATCCGTTTTAGAGGCGTAAAAGGAACAACTGGAACTCAAGCATCATTTTTAAATCTGTTTAATGGCGATCATAAAAAAGTTAATAAGCTTGATAAAATGGTCTCTAACTCTATGGGGTTTAATAAGGTTTTCCCTGTGACTGGTCAAACTTATTCTCGTAAACAAGATTCAAGAATATTACAAGTATTAGCAGGAATAGCTGAATCATCGCATAAATTTGCAACAGATATTAGGTTACTTGCAAACCTTAAAGAGGTTGAAGAACCATTTGAAAAAGATCAAATCGGATCATCAGCAATGGCTTATAAACGTAATCCTATGCGTTGTGAAAGGATCTGTTCTTTATCAAGATATATAATTTCACTTTCATCAAATCCATATTACACCCATGCTACACAATGGTTTGAAAGAACATTAGATGACTCTGCTAACAGAAGATTGTCAATAGCTGAATCGTTTTTAGCTGCAGACTCAGTTTTAGATCTATTAATAAATGTAACATCTAACCTTGTTGTATATAAAAAGATGATCGAACATAGAGTTGATAGCGAACTTCCATTTATGGCGACTGAAAATATTATAATGCAGGCCGTAAAACTAGGTGCTGATAGACAAGAGATGCATGAACTTATTCGTCAACACTCTATGGAAGCTGGAAAACAAGTTAAGATTGAGGCGAAACCTAACGATCTTATAGAGAGGATTATTAATGATGAAAGAATTCCACTTAATAATAAAGAGATCTCTCAACTGCTTAATCATAAAGATTTTATAGGCAGAGCTCCTGAACAAGTTGATGAGTTTTTAGAAAATGAAATTAACCCTATTTTAACAAAATATAAAAAAGAGCTAAGTAAAGGTTCTGATATAAAAGTATAGACGATCGGTGTAGTTGATATATGTAAACTATTAGTGATAAGAAACTTACATATATTTAACTACTCTTATGAATTGTTATAAATCTCAAAAAGATCATTTTTTTTCAACAATTTTTAATTATTTTCCAACAACCATAATAAACTTAGAATGCTTAGTTCTTAACTCGTTAAAATAATTACACCAAAATTAATCTGTGCTTGAATAATTTATTTCTTTTTAGTTGATCCATTGCTATTAATTTTATTATTTTTATTGTAACTGTTTTGAGGCGATTTGTTATAGTTTGAGTCATGGTTATTAACTGGAGTTTTTTTATTATGATAATGATACTCCCCTGTTTTCCTGTTTGTATGCCCGCCATATTTATCCGTTCTACCTGAATGAGTGTACCCTACACTAGTAAATAAAAGCAGAAATATTACTACATATTTAATCATCTAATACCACCTTAGTAAATATAATTATCTATTACTATACACGTACTGTTAAGCAACAAAAAGCATTATATAATAGACTATTTGTTAAGTCAATATTATCTAAAAAGTTGAATATTTTTATATTTTGATATTTATTTATAGGAATTTTTATATTGATTACTTTAAAAAAAGTCACAACAAATATTATAAAAGAGATATTTATATGCGTAAAACATCTACTATATTATTAAGTTTGATTTAGTGTTTAGTGGTTGCATGGTGTGATTATAAGAACTAGTTGATAGATTCTTATAATAGTTTATGGGT
>CAMQYB010000200.1 GCA_947039055.1 uncultured Deferribacteraceae bacterium | reverse complement strand
ATACTATCTATCTTTTATATTACCTAATTTTTTAACATACACCGCACTATCATAAACTAGCAAAACTGGTTTATCGTTTATATAAATAATATATTGGATAGCATCTTTTGAAATTAATCTAGCTCAATTCTAATCCCTCTACTATTACATAACTCTAGAACCCTTTTAATAACTTTTTCTTTCTCAGCTTCTGGAACACGATAGAACTTTTTATCTATTCCTTTTACATATCCGATCTCACCATCAGTCTCATTATTACCGTCCCAAATAACTTCAAATTGTGACATCATCTTTTCATGATCTTCATAATATTGAATATCTGATGAAAAAATTACCATATCATATTTTTTTGTACAACCAAGCATTTCGGAGTTAATAGAATATTTTACGTTTGATGAATCAGTATAAATTATCCCAGCTCTACCTGTAAATTGAATATCTTCATATCCATCTTCTTTTATACCCACGATACGTTGCCCTCTCTATTACAATACTTATTTCACAACTTTGTAGATGGCTTCTTTTTAGGTTTTGGGATAGGTGTAACTTTCTCTAAAATCTCTACAATCTCTTTGCAAAAATCTGTATCTTCAACATCTAATACATAATGCTCTTTAGCACCTTTATATGGAAAACCTCTATCTGCCTCACGCATCAACTCATCAATACAATCTAACTTTTTAACGTACACCGTACTATCACAAACTAGCAAGACTGGTTTATTATTTACATAAATCATATATTCACCGAACATCTTTTTATATCTAATAATACCAACATCTAAAATCTGCTCGCATACAAACTCTATATACTCTTCTGATGTAGGCATATTTTACTGCTCCATTTTTCTATGATATTTAAATATAATCTATAATATTATTATTGATTATATTTTTCTTTCTTTCCTTTATTTATAAACTCATCAAAATTTTTTGCTAACGTAGTAATCTCTTCCTGTACTAAATCTCCAAGTGGTGACGTAAATATTACGCCTTCATTTGAAAAATCAAACCCGTAACAATTACTACCACCATCTGTACCAAATACAAAATAGTTATCACCAAGATTTTTTTTAATGGAATAATCTTTATTTAGCTGAAGTAAAGTTTTTAAACTCCATAACGATAGATAATTGTATCCGATATAACCTTCGCCACCATCACTCCACAATAAAAATTCTTGATAGCCTAAATCACACTCTATACCTATTTCATCCATTACCTTTTTTATTCCTCTAAGCGAGCTAGGAGGAATTACGCTCCAATTATCAATGTTCTTCATGATGTTCTCCTACATTTATTAACTATACAACAACTGTGCAACTTATAACACCGTCATGACGAATTGATACTATCCATCTATATGTGTCATCAAAAATATCTATATTATCTGCTGAGTGAAACCATAAATCATAAAAATATTGACCTAAATCATTGAAAGAAATTTCATCTATATTATCGAACTTACCCCAATTGATAAACACATTTACGGGTGCAATACCTAAGAATTTAAATAACTCAAATAAATTAAACTCTGACTCATTACTTGCATTGAAATCTGCAACTACATTTTCCATATCTAGTTTTTCCATAAACTCATCAATCGTTAAATGATTGAAATTTTCAAGAAGTATCTGCTGCATATTAAAGAGATCATCATCATCTTCCAGATGCAGAAAAAACGGAAATTCTACACCATTTTTCTCTAATAACTCAATCTTAAAACTATCCATATATTACCTTTTCCTTTTAACTATATAAAACATAAACTACAAATTAGTTGAACAGTTTTATACTATCTTACAACTCTGATATAATCATCTCACAACTATGAAACAAGGTATAATTTATTAAAAATTAACAAACATTATTTTACGCAACTCGTACAAATAAACTAACTTTTTTAAAATCTACTTATTTTTATGCGTGTATATCACTCTCATCTCTTGTAAAGTATTTGCATCCCATTTAATGTTAAGCAAAGTAGTATCATCTCCTGCGTATTCAAAAATAAAAGTGCTTACACAAATATTATGTGGGAAATTAGTAGTGTTTTTAAATATATTTATATTTTTATGTTTTCTATTTATGCTAACTAATTTATTTGAGTTATCATATTTATACTCTTCCTCTAAATAGTTACATTCACTATCCATATTAATTAACAACTTTTTCAATCCATTTTCAAGTGTACTTATTTGTACAAACTCAATTTTTTTCAAATTATCAAATGAGAAAATATATTCTATGTTACCGATATTTTCAATAAAAATATATTGATTTGGTTCATCCTTCTTTGGTAGATATCCATAAATAGCATATACGTTTTCATCTTCATTTAAAAAATGACAAAATTTATTTCCTTTATCTGCTGGTGGTACATCAAGCATCTTACCTTTCTCCAGCCCCTTTCTTTCAAGCTCGTAAGGAGAGATATCATACAACACCGATGTTCCCCAAAACACGTTAGTTGATAACATATTATCAATCTTTTCTTTAAAAAGAAGCTCCCCATCATAACTAAAAATCTTATCAAGTTCTAATACTATTTGTTCATTATTCATAATTATTTTCATCCCCCATGTGTCTTAAATAATTTACTTTATCCCCTCTACATCTTTATCAATTTTAATCTTAACATCAGTATTAAAACTGTTATCATATATTAAAAAACTTTTTGCATAGTATTCATTATTATTAAATAAGATTGTAAGTAATGGAACTTTTAACTTTAGAATTGCTTGATCTAAATTATCACCATCAATTGTATTTACATATTTTAACGAAACCTCTTTATCACTACTTTTAAGAATTTTACATTTATACTCAAAACCTGTTCGATACACATATCCAGAAAAAATATAGCCATCTTTATTTATAAACACATTATAATTAATTGAAGCTTAACCAACATCTCCAGTCTCATCAGCTTTCTGTTTACTCTTTTCAATTTTAATCGTATCTAACCATTCAAGAGAACTAGCTTGTGCGTCAATAACCTGATCGTAACCAAGCTCTAATGAGTTGATTTTATCTTGTAAACTTGATGTTAGATATTTGTTTTTTAGAGAATTTATTGTTGAAAAATTAATCTTATCTTTACTTATCTCACTAATATAATTTTTATAAAATTTATTAAGCATTAAGATTATCTGTTTATTTTGTGAACTTGAAAAACTTGAAGCATATACCGATAAATTTAAGAGAGTAAAAATAAAAATACAGTAAAAAAAGTTTGACACTATTTTATATCTCATCTTTAAACTCTCCTAAATTTAGCACAGTATATTTATAATATTTGAGATTTCTATTCTGAGTCTTGATCCTCGGGATACAACGTTAATGATGTTATTGTTTTATCTATAATTGTGATCGATATCGTATCAATATCTTTTAAATCGGTTAACTCTGATTTAATCTTTAAAAACACATCGTTAATATCAATGTTTGGATAATATGTTACAAAATCTACATCAATATAATCATCAACATATACGTTTCTTAGTAAAAATTCATAGCCATCATTATCGAATTTTAGATCGTTAATAATAATCATCGCCTCTAGCTCTTGATCTGCCGTACCTATTTCTTCAGCTAAATTATCCATGATAAATTTAATCTTTTTTTGTGCAAAATGATCTTCTATATTATTCTCTAAATCATGGTCACATTCATCGCCACATTCATGTTCATGTTCATGTTCATGTTC
>CAMQYB010000199.1 GCA_947039055.1 uncultured Deferribacteraceae bacterium | reverse complement strand
TATTAAAGGAGAACTATTAGAAAAAAATACTGAATTAAGCTCTATAAACACTTCAATTAACAATCAGAATATTGTTGTGAATGCCCCAATTATATCTTCAGATGGATATACGAAGTTTTGCAAATTCTATCATAAAGTGAGGGACTTTACTTCTAATGTAAATGAAGTTGAAATGTCAACAAAAGATGTTGCTCAAAAATCTTTTTGGTTCGATAAAATGGATTCCAAGGAATGTATAAGTACAATTAGAGCAATAGTTAAAGATTCTGATGAAGCGATATTTGTTGATCGTTATTTTAAGGCAAAAGAAGAAAATTTGGATGACGGCATTGAAAACCTTACAACTATTATTATGAGGCTAGATGTAAATGTAATGGTAATTACTAGTTCTCTGAGTTCAGATTTCGCAAAATCTAAGTTAACTAATATTACTAGTGGTTATAATGATAAATTACAAATTAAAATTAAAAAAACCAAAGTAAAATATCATGATAGATACTTGTTAATCAAGAAAAAATATAAACAAACATTATACTCATTAACAAATAGTATTAATGCGATAAATACAGAACAACCCATTGGCATTTTTAATATTTTAGGTGATCCAATGGATCTGATTATTGATGATATTAATGGTTTAATAAAGCGGAGTGTTGTAGTTTATGACAGTAATTATTCTAAAAATAAAACTGCGAATATTTCACATACGAAAATATACTCAAACATATTTACAGAAGATATCAAAAAAGAAGGATTTGAAGATTATGTGACGAATCACTTATCTGTAATTATAGGTAAATTTAATGATATTAGGGATAATAATATAGCTGCCTATTTTTATTTGGCAGACTTACAAGCATATTTATCCTTAAGAAGTGAGTCATACAAACAAATTGAAATAGTTTTATTGAAGAGTATTGAAATGATTGATGATAAAGTTGGTTTTATAGAAGACGTAAAAAGTTATGTATTGGATAAAGAGATCATCAAAGACAATTTAGGTGATAAAAAAATGGATTTGCAAGAAGAGTTCTCAATAGACGCATATAATAAAATTAGTAGTTTTTATATGTACGGAACTAGGTCCAACTCCAACGTGATTTATGGATGGACTAACTTACTCTATATGGTTTTCTTGTTAGATCCAGATTTGTTAATTAATTATTTAAATGCATCGGAAGATAATTTATCCTTAGATATATATGAGAAGATTTATCTTTTTGCTCATTTTTCAGAAAAAGAATTGCTCCAATATAAGAATAAGTCTCTGAAACTATTAGGTGTTTGTCGTATCTTTGATCAAGATAAAATAGAAATAAAAGATAGTATTGAGGAAATAATAAATCGGTTGATAGATCATGGCATTCCGAAACATTTAGTTTTTTGTATTACTATACAACATAGCTATATTTTCTTAGATGAAAAAAATAGATCCTATGATGAAAATTTCGTAAAACTAATAAAGTCGGATATTTTTAAGGATATTTTAGATGATAGTAATCTTAAGGATTTCACAAAAGATATTTTTATGGCATTTCGAGGTTGTAATGAAAGAACTATTCATCTCTTTAAAATAATATTAGAATCCAATGTTATGATAGAGAAGAACAGTCGGAAGATTACTAGAGATTTTTTGGAAAAATACCTAAAACAAGAGAGGTATTCATTAGCTAGTGAGTGGGGTGAAATTAATGATATTATAGGTGTTATCGATTTCTTTAATAAAGCTGATAGAATATATATACTTGATTATTTATATGAGAGTTTAAATATAAAAAAACACTACAATGAAGTTAGTGTTCCTTTATTTACCGAAATAACAGCATATCAAGTACATTCAAAAATATTTAAAAAGATCGCTAGATTGCTATGTATTTACTCTGCTTTTCCAGTAAAGGGCTCTGACAATATTGATAAACTATTAAATCTTTTAATTAATCGAGAACAGGGAGATGAAGAGACTACGTTTATAATAGTCGGTACGCTTTTACGTATAATTTTAAGAGATACAGATCAGATTGAAGACAGCGAGAAGATACAATCTTTTTTCAGCTTTTTAAAAAATAATGATAGGTTATCTATTTTTTATGATATTTACTATAAAAACTATGATGAGGATACTTTAAAGAAGTACATGGATTTAGTTTTTAAAAGTCAATACAATGAATTGGCATTGCTTAAAACTTTTTCAGCTATAATAATCGAGATAATACATATTCAATATCTTAATAGCTCAGATGAAAGAGAAAAGAATATTGATAATGTCAAAACTATGATTAATTCATATTTTAATGGAAAATATACTGTTAAATAAAGTGAATTAGAAATATCAATAATGACTATTACTAGGATATAATAAAATAGCACTACCTTATTACAAAGTAGTGCTATTATTTTGAGTACATATTAATCATCAACCCTATACAGTCTGATTACTTATTAAGCAACTTTATCTAACTTGTTAATAATACAGATGTTTTGAGCTTTATTACTTGTGAATAAGCCTATCTACCTATACGCTATCTTATTCACAGCTATTGCTAAATTGCAGATACTTGATGTTAGATATTTCTCAGTCATCGTTATACTACAATGTCCTAAAAGCTCTTTTAAATCATAGAGATTGATATCTTTATCTTTCAACTTTGTTGCAAATGTACGTCTTAGATCATGAATCCTAAAATAGCGTAATCCTGCTCTCTTTCTCGCATTTGCAAATGCTACACGGATATCTTTAGATTTAAAAATCTGCTTTGAACCTGAAGGTATATTGCTTAAATGAATTTCAATCTGCTCTCTTAAAGTATCATTAATTGGGATAGTTCGTTGATATCCTGATTTGGTTTCATTATCGAACAAAACTATAGTCGATCCAACGAGATTATCCTTTCGTAAATTCAAAATCTCTCCATGCCTCATACCAGTATTCAAAGCAATCATTAATATAAGATATAATTCCTTATTTCTACTTCTTTTAGCTTCATCTAATACCTGTTCTATCTCCTCATCAGTTAATGAAATATCTCTACTTTGTTCTTTATATTGTTTTACTCCTTTTACAACGTTTTTGATTATAATATCATTAACTATTGCATGGTTGAAAATAGCATTTAACCTTGATCTATAACGATTTATAGTAGCTTTACTTCTACCCATCTTCTCTATCGATATTAAGAATAATTCGATATCATGTGTTTTAATATCTTCTATCGCTAGCTCAGATATAGGATGACTTAGAATTGCTCTCAATCTAATAAGATCACTTTTAATTGATGACATTTTCTTAGCTTTTGCTATATAATACGGCTTATATTTATCTAATATATAATCTTTTAGATATGTCTTTTTATGCTCCTCTACCTCTCTGATATTTGTAAATGATAACAAGTTCGCGATATCAGATAAACTGCTTAATACTGTTGTTTCAAAATTTGATTCTTTCATAAAATGAACGCCCCTCTAGTATGTATTTAGTCAACTGATATAACAGAATGTTTTTCAAAAAACAATCGCACTCTTTTGTTATCACTAACAACATACAAATCATTAAAATCTGTAAGCCCATCAATAACTTCACGTTCTGTGAACTTAGGAAAAACAACACTTGCGTTAACTGATTCAGCAGCTTTAGTTGCATATCTTCGTCCAGGGTTATCATCTCTTAAAGCGTCATCATCACCTGCAATAATTATGTTGATATCTTTGCCGTATCGATCTCTTACTGCTTTTGCTACTGGCTCAATATTACCTGCA
>CAMQYB010000198.1 GCA_947039055.1 uncultured Deferribacteraceae bacterium | reverse complement strand
AAGCCGATCGCAATCTAACCGCTCACAACCTAACTATAGCAACCAACTATCACAACCTAGCTGATCGTAACCGAACTATCGCAACTAAGCGATCGGACGCATGTGAGGAAATAGCAACACATCTCTTATAGAACTCTGTCCCGTAATCAACATAACAAGGCGATCAATTCCTAAACCTGCTCCTGCCGTTGGTGGTAATCCATACTCTAATGCTGTGATGAAATCTGTGTCCATACTCTTCATCGCTTCTTCATCACCACTATCAGCAAGCTCTATCTGTTTTAAGAAACGCTCACTCTGATCTATCGGATCATTTAACTCATTAAATCCGTTAGCAATCTCCATCTTTGCGATAAATAGTTCAAACCTATCCGTTAGTTCTGGATTAGACTCTTTAGATTTTGCAAGTGGTGAAATCTCTTTCGGATAATCAATAATAAATGTCGGATTAATCAATTTCTCTTCAACAAGCTCCTCAAAAAGTAGCTCGATAATCTTACCCCAACCTGCATCTTTTGAGATCTCAAATTTCAACGACTCTGCATATTTTTTCGCATTATCATATCCATCAATCGAACCTCTTGGTACTGCACCTATCTCATATAACGACTCCTCCATAGATATTCTCTTCCACGGAGCAGATAGATCAACAGTCATTTCATTAAACTCTAAACTCTTAGAATTATTGAATTTCTGAGCAACACCAACTACCAACTCTTCAATCATATCCATTAGAACATTATAATCAGCGTACGCCATATACCACTCTATCATAGTAAACTCTGGGTTGTGTTTCGTCGATACACCCTCGTTTCTAAAATTTCTATTAAGCTCAAAAACTCTTTCCATTCCACCAACAACTAACCTTTTAAGATATAATTCTGGTGCGATACGTAAAAATAACGGCATATCTAATGCGTTATGAAAAGTCTCAAACGGTTTAGCCGTTGCTCCACCTACGACTGGATGCATCATCGGCGTTTCAACCTCTAAGAAATCTCTATCAGTAAAAAAATCTCGGATCGCTTTCACAATCTTACTTCTTTTAACAAATATATCTCTCGATTCTTGATTGACAATTAAATCTAAATACCTTTTTCTATATCTCTGCTCAATATCCTTTAATCCATGCCATTTCTCTGGCAGATCATTTAAAGCCTTCGTTAATATTGTATATGATGACGCTCTAAGAGTTAGCTCATCTTTCTGTGTTCTAAATAACGCTCCACTAATAGATATGAAATCACCAACATCTGTTAATCCTGAAATTTCAAAATCAGTTTCAGAAAGCTGATCCTTTTTTAGATACACTTGTATCTCACCAGACATATCTCGAACAGTCAAAAATGCTGATTTACCGAACTCTCTTTTTGATATAACTCTACCAGCTATCTTATAAACCGTATCTGTTAACTCTGTGTCTAATGAGCTAAACTGCTCTACTATAACACCTATTTTATCGCCAGCGATGTATGTATTCACGTATGGAGATATCCCCATTTCTTTAATCTTAGACAACTTATCTACTCTATGTTGCTCCATCTTAATATCTCCTAAAAAGTATATGGTGAATTGTATCTGTTTTTTATAAAAAATACAATAGTTACCAGTAATTAACTAATTTTTTATTTAAAATATCAAAATTCTTTAAAAAATGTCAAAAAAATGTCAAAAAACACTGATATAGACTTGACAACAAAAAACTCTTATCTGTCAACCACTTAAGCATTTTAGTCAAATTACACTTACATAAAAACCATATAAACAATAATATTTTATAAAGATATTTGTTGTTTTTGCTTGCATTAAATCTAATATGTGTTATTGTCATCTAGTAAAATATAGTCGGATAACGGCTGTATATTTATTTAATTTTTTGAGGTGTTTGAGGTAATGAAAAGAATATTTATTGGTAACCTGAGTTATAACACAAGAGAGAATGAAGTTGCTGATCTATTTTCACAATTTGGTGAAGTTAGTTCTGTTAAATTTATTCACGACCGTGAGACAGGAAAGTTCAGAGGGTTTGGATTCGTAGAAATGAACGGCGATCGTATTGAGGAAGCAATTGAAAACCTTAATGAAAGCATGTTTGGTGGTAGAAGTATCAGAGTTAACGAAGCACACGAACGTGACAGAAAATCATTCGGTGATTCTTAATCTAAGTTATTAAAATTTTGATATCAACTTTTATAGTTTATATTTCAGTTTTAAATACTTACTAAATTGACATTTATTGACAATTAATAATTGGGAGTAGTTTTATTACTATTCCTAGTTTTGTTTTTTTATATTCGTTTAATTTAGTTTCTCTTACGGATTATATTCGTTAAGAGTTTAGTGAGTAGTGCGATAGTACCACCCTATTTTTCGCACTATTTACTGTATCCAAAAATAAGTTCAATTTGAACATCGTACTTTCTTTGTACTATCACAGTTTATCTAAAATCAATATCAATCACCTGTTTTACAACTTTTGTACTATCATATTTTATCTAAAGCAAATATCAATCATCTGTATTATAATTTTTGTACTATCATATTTTATCTAAAGCAAATATCAATCACCTGTTTTATAATTTTTGTACTATTATATTTTATCTAAAGCAAATATTAATCATCTGTATTATAATTTTTGTACTATCATATTTTATCTAAAGCTAAAATGAAAATCAACTATATTTCTAAAATTTCCGTGCTACCATAATTTATCTAAAATCACATTTATAAAAAACATGTTGTTTTACTAAATTTATTCATTTAAACTTAAATTATACATTAAAGTTACAGATAGGTATAAAGGTGGAAAAATGTTAAGTCAAGAGTTAGAGAAAATTAAAGAACGTTTATTAAAAATGACAGATGAAAATTCAGCATCAGCTGAAGAGCATGATAAATTTGTGGCAAGATACGATATCATTCTTGAACAATTACGAGGATTAATTAAAACGGCTGCAACAGATAAAAATGCAACCGTGTTGCACACTGCGATTATTCTTTTAGGACAAAATACAAACTGTGCAGATGATCTAGTTGTGTCTGACGAGTTCTTAGAAAAATTATTAACTAAACAATTAATTACAGAAGCTGAGTATCAACTATTTAATGACAATACAAATCTTGGTGAGTGGCAATAAGATTTCAATTTAATATAATTTTAATTCAGCAATATTGGTTTGAACAAATAGAATGTTATTTTCTCTTTTACGGCACTTATGCACACCATTCCTAGTAATTTTTATGGTGAAAAATATTTAAATTACCACAGTAATTTACCATTATTATTGAATATATTAGATAATAATTAAATAGTATTTGAAGCTTAATAATTTCTTATTGACAAAAAAGTTAATACACTATACTATCATTACTCTTGATATTTTAACGTGATTGATATCGCGGGTGTAGCTCATTTGGTAGAGCGTGACCTTGCCAAGGTTGAGGTAGCGGGTTCGACTCCCGTCACCCGCTTATAAGATATTTATAGTTCGTTTGAACTTTAGAGTAAAAGATTAGTATGGCGACGTGGCCGAGTGGTTAGGCAGAGGCCTGCAAAGCCTTGTACTCCGGTTCAAATCCGGACGTCGCCTTAAAATTTCATAATGTCGAAACTTGTTTGATTGCCCAAGTAGCTCAGTCGGCAGAGCAGTGGACTGAAAATCCACGTGTCGGTGGTTCGATTCCGCCCTTGGGCATCTTTTCTCCCCCTCCTCCCCTACGCAAAAGATGCAAACTTATTAACCCCAAAAACCTATATCGCACTTGCAAAGGATGCACATCCCCCTCTTTTTTTTCTA
>CAMQYB010000197.1 GCA_947039055.1 uncultured Deferribacteraceae bacterium | reverse complement strand
CTAAATACATTTATCTAAATGACATATATAGTAATCAATGTCAAATAAATTATTTAAAAATATATTATAAGATTGCTTTGTTTTTTTTAAATAAGTACCCATTGCAATAATAATATTGTTTTTCTACTACTCTTAGTCAACTAAACTTATGTCAACTGTAACTATTTTACTTTTACTAAATTCTGGAATGTATAAAGTTGTGCCAGAAACAGTAATGTCAGCAGCAGCAGATATCGCTCCACTAATAGTCGTTAGTAAAGTTTTTGTTGCCACATCATATATATATAACTTAGAAGCGTTCTCAGCATTATCCGTGCCCCAGTCAGAGAAGATTAATTTTGTATTGTCATTAATTAATACAAGTCCGTCAAGTCCACCGGCACCGATCTGCTTATCATTCCATTTAACTAAATCTCCTGCATTTGCTACGTTAAAAGTATTATCAAGTTGAACACTATATAGATCGCCATGAGTCTTATCCCCACCAAATGTTGATGTTACAAAATACAACATCCTAGTAGTTGCATTGTATGCAAGTCCGTTTATACCATTTATTGTTTGTGCATTAATATTCGCTAATGCTACGATATCAAATCCAGTACCGTCAGCTTTAATAGTAACTTTATGGATCATACCTTTACCAGTATCAGATACAAGTGCAGTCGTATCATTAAGAGCTACAACATCATTTAAAAATCCAGCTACACCCTCAACTGGTAATGAAGATACGACTTCATAAGTACCATCAGCTTTGATTTTCATAAGAGTGATATTTGGGTGATTAGATACAAATACAAATTCATCTTTCATAAATGCAAATCCTTTAGGATCATCAAGTTTTGTAGTTCCAGTCAATTTCACATTGTTTGTTCCATCAAATTTTGTAATAAATCCTAACTCAGGTGATACTCCAGGACCGCCACCTATATTTGATATAAAGAGATCAGTACCACGCACAACGATACTTTCAGGTGTAGATAAATTTTGAAGATTATATCTTAATGCAGGAAGAGTTGTTTCAACACCAGCACTACTTGTTGCAATTAGATTAATTTTTTCAGTAAGGCTAGGTGCAGGCGTATCATTCGACTCTGCATCAGAACAACCATATACTAAAACTGACGCACAAAGAGATAAAAAAACTTTTTTAAACATATAAAAACTCCACTTAAATTAATTAGCATAAGGTTATTATTTATGAACGTACACCTTTAAAAAATAACAAAAATAACAAAATAAAATTTAGTACAAATGTTTTTAGTGCACATGTAAATAAAATGTTTTTTATTATCAGTTATTACTGTTATTATCCAAGTTCTGTTTAGTTCATAACGATCTTATGCTATACTACATGGATATGATAGGGTAGGTTTTGTTCAGATTTTTTCATAATTTATTAAAAAGTTTAATAAAAGAATTATATTTTTTTTGGAAAAAAAGGGCTATGCAGGAGTTGAACCTGCGACCACTAGCTTCGGAGGCTAGTGCTCTATCCACTGAGCTAATAACCCAAAATTATTTTGTGATAAATATACTTGCCAGAACATATATAGTATAAAAGCGATATCAAAACAAGTTAAATCTATCAATAAAATAGTTGTAATACAACAATTATAGATGAATATTCTAATCTAAATATACAGTGAAATATATTTATTTAACTCTTTAAATATATTTTTCTGTATTTAATTAAGCTGAAAATATACATCCATGAAATATAAAAAAATAGAAGTTTTAAAAATTTTTATTTTAATATTATTGACAAACAATTTAAAATTGAATATCTTGATATTTCAGATGTTACTTTAATCGGTTAGATATTTTTAACGATAGAGAGAGAATGGAATGGGAAATTTTAAATTAAAATCATCTTATAATGTTGCCATCGTAGGTGCAACTGGTGCAGTTGGAGATACTTTCATACGTCTTCTTGAAGAGAGAAAATTTCCAGTTGCAGAGATGCGTATGCTAGCTTCATCAAGAAGTGCTGGTACAAAGTTGATGTTTAATTCTAAAGAATACACTGTAGAAGAATTGAACGACCATTCTTTTAAAGAAATCGATATAGCATTCTTTTCAGCAGGCGGATCAATATCAGTAGCATACGCTCATAAAGCAGTCGCTGCAGGTGCGTTAGTGATAGATAATTCATCTGCTTTTCGTATGGATGATGACGTCCCATTAGTCGTTCCTGAAGTCAATCCAGAAGATGCTTTTAAGCATAAAGGTATTATCGCAAATCCAAACTGTACAACAATCATTATGGTTGTACCTCTAAAAGTTTTAAATAATTATAGCAAAATAGAAAAAGTTATAGTATCATCTTATCAGTCAACATCTGGTGCAGGTGCAACAGGTATGCAAGAGTTGATAGATCAAACGAAAGCATGGACTGATGGTAGTAAGATAGAGAAGTCAGTGTTTCCACATCAGATACTATTTAATGTTATTCCACAAATTGATTCACCAGCGGGTAACGGATATACAAAAGAAGAGATGAAAATGTATCACGAAACACGTAAGATACTTCACTCAGATATAAAGGTCTCAGCAACGTGTGTTAGAGTTCCAGTGCTCTCAGCACACTCAGAAGCAGTCACTGTTATAACCGAGAAAAAAATAGAATTAGCAAAAGCATTAGAACTATTTAGTTCAGCAAAAGGTGTTAAGGTTCTTGACGAACTTGATAAAAAAGTATATCCTATGCCTCTTGATGCTGCAGGACAAGATCTTTGCTATGTCGGAAGAGTAAGGGAAGATATTGCTTACGAAAACGGAATAACGTTTTTTGTAGCAGGCGATCAGTTAAGAAAAGGAGCTGCAACAAATGCTATTCAAATAGCAGAGCTTATTATTTCAAAGTAGAGATAGGTGTTTATTTTAATAGAAGAAAAATATATAAAAATTTATAAATTTATATAACAGCTGTTTTAGGATTCAGTTGTAGAAATGGAGGATTATCCTGTGAATAAAAAAGAGTTAATTGAAGAGATTGCAGAGAAGAGCGGATTAAAGAAAGTTGAAGCAGAGCGCGCATTAGCAGCTTTTGAAGAGGCAATCGTAACCAATCTTAAAAAGGGTGAGAGAATAGCAATTGTAGGTTTTGGTACATTTACTGTAAAAGAAAGCAAAGAAAGAACGGGTCGAAATCCTAAAACTGGGGAAAGTGTTTTAATTTCAGCGAAGAAAGCACCTAAATTCTTAGCAGCAAAACAGTTTAAAGAATCTGTTGACTGTTAATTACTGTTACTTTTTATTCATATAAGTCGTTTAGTTAAATAGGCGACTTTTATTGTCAAATCTTATATTGATTGCATAAATCAGTTCTTTGAAACATGGTTTTAGAGATTATGTTTTGGCGTAAGTACGGATAAAATTAAAGTAGTTAAGTTACTGCAAATTAAGAGTAGCTAATAGTATTTTAAACGGCGTGGGTATAATTATACTCATGCCGTTAAAATTAAGTGCTATTAGATAATCTGTTTTATGTTAAGTAAGTATCAATAATTTATATCTATAAAATTAACTTAAATTTTAAATCAACCAAAAATATATAAAATAACGTATGTTTTATAGGTTCTGCTTGAGTTCTAAAATGTAACTTAAATTTATAAAATCTACTTTAATTCTATAAAATTAACTTAAATAAAATTCTAATCATAATCTTTTAGAGATAATAGATATGATGATATCTATTAATTTATAATCTATATAACTTTAAATCTTTTTATAAAATAAAAATTAATTACTACAAATTAGATTGTGAAAATAAAATTATATATTATGAAGTTTGTATATGCTTGATAGATTAATCACCACATAGCAGGTAGTAAAATAAA
>CAMQYB010000196.1 GCA_947039055.1 uncultured Deferribacteraceae bacterium | reverse complement strand
TGCCAACTTGCCAACCATGCCCACTTGCCCACAATATTAGTCTAAATCTAAATCATGACCCATCTTGCTTTTTTTAGTATGCATATATTTTGTGTTGTGTTTATTTAACTCGCACTCTATCGCTACTCGTTCAACTATATCTAATCCATACCCTTCTAATGATGATAATTTTCTTGGATTGTTTGTTAATAAACGTAGTTTCTTGATACCTAACTTAACCAGTATCTGTGCACCGAAACCGTACTCTCGTAAATCTTCTGCAAAACCTAAATTGATATTTGCTTCAACCGTATCTTGTCCCTGATCTTGAAGATGGTACGCTCTGATTTTGTTCATTAAGCCGATACCTCGACCTTCTTGAAACATATAAATTATTACGCCTCGACCCTCTTTCTCGATAAGATCCATAGCGTATCTTAATTGATCGCCACAATCACATCTGCACGATCTAAAAACATCGCCTGTTAAACATTGTGAATGAACTCTTGTTAATACCGGCTCTCCACCTGCAACATCACCTTTAACTAAAACTACTGCCTCTTGATGATCAACGACACTCGTGTAACCTTTTATAATAAAATCACCCGATACAGTAGGCAGTTGTGCAACTGCAACATCTTTAACAATATCATCATGATTTAATCTGTACTCTATCAGATCTGCGATCGTTAAAATCTTTAAATTATGTTCCTTCGCAAAAACTTCCAGATCTGGCATTCTTGCCATCTCGCCATCTTCTTTCATTATCTCACAAATTACGCCTGCCTTAGTTACGCCTGCTAATTTTGATAGATCAACAGAACCTTCTGTTTGTCCAGCTCTTACCAAAACGCCACCCTCTCGTGCCATAATCGGAAATATATGTCCTGGAGTTACGATATCGTCAACCGTAGAATTCTTATCTACTGCCGTTAAAATTGTCTTCGCTCTATCTGCTGCTGAGATACCTGTTGATACCCCTTCCTTTGACTCGATTGATATAGTAAAAGCTGTACCAAATCTCGATCTATTATCACTACTCATAAGTGGTAGATTTAACTCATTACAACGCTCTTGTGTTAACGTTAAACAGATCAATCCACGACAATGTTTTGCCATGAAATTAATTTTATCTGGAGTGATAAACTCCGCAGCGATACACACATCACCTTCATTCTCTCTATCTTCATCATCTACCAATATCAACATACCACCTGATTTAATTATCTCTATCGCCTCAGGGACTGTTGCTCTAAAATCACTCATATATAACCTCTTTGAATTACAACCTTGCATACATATATAAAACTATATATATAGCATCTATTATCTGTCTTGTAAAAGATTTAACAATCTGCCATCTTTACTGCTCTTATTGTTATCCTTATCTAAAAGACGCTCAACATACCTAGATATCTGATCTACCTCAATATTTACAACATCACCTACCCGTTTTGAACACAAACTAGTATTTGAATATGTATGAGGAATAACCGCTATATCAAACGATCCCTTACGAATATCTGATACAGTTAAACTTATACCATCAACCGTAATTGAACCTTTACTTGCAATATATCTTTCTATATCAGCGTTCGATGATACTGTAAGTTTATACCCATTACCGATCTTTTCAACCGATAATAATCGTTCCATCGAATCAACATGTCCTGATACTAAATGTCCACCTAATCTATCAGATAGTCGTAATGCTAACTCTAAATTTACTGGACTGCCTACCTGTATATTTGAAAACGAACTTCGTTTAATCGTCTCATAACTTATATCTGCACAAAATGAGTTTTTACTATTTTCAACAACCGTTAAGCAAACTCCGTTACATGCTATTGAGTCGCCAATTACCGACTCTTCAAGCACTCTAGTTGCAGAAATTGTTACTCGTGCATAACCTTCGCCACTGCTCTTACTAATTAATTTTCCGACTTCTAATATTAATCCTGTAAACATAATCTATCACGCACTTCAAATGTTTTTGTAACAATCTCATCTATATAATTTTTCTGCTTGCCATCTATATAAATATCATTGTTCAGCTTCTTATAACTATAAGATAGAAAGCGATCAATATTAGAAAGTTCACTACTGCCAGCACCTGATACAGCTCGCATTGATGATGAACCACCTATTATCATTGGTGCTAAAAAAATATGATACTTGTCGATCAGATCTCTATCTTTAAATGTGCCTAGTAATGTCGATCCAGCCTCTACCATTATATCTATTATATTCATCTGTTTTAAAGTTTTTAACACTTGATAAATATCTAAATATCCATCAGCTCCTTTTGCAACTTTAACAACCTTAACACCAAAATTTGCAAAATATTTTATTCGCTCATCTAAAATATCTTCATTCACAAATATAACCGTATCAATATCTTTCGCAGTTTTAACAATTGATGATCTGTGTGCAATAGATAATTTGCTATCTAATATAACTCGCATAGGTTGAGAAATTGCGTCACCCATTCTGCTGTTTAACGTAGGGTCATCACTATGAACAGTACCAATACCTGTCATAACTGCACCAACTTCTGATCTTAATTTGTGAACAAGAACTCTCGATGCTTCATCTGTTATCCACTGAGACTCACCAGTTTTTGTAGCGATCATACCATCCATACTCATAGCTAATTTTGCTCTAATATATGGAATATCCGATTGTTGTGATTTAATAAAATCCTCTATTAATTCAGCAGCCTGAACAGCAGCCACACCTAAGGTAACTTTTATACCTGCATCAATTAATTTCTTTGTGCCATGAAAATGATTTACTGGACTCGGATCAAGTAACGCTATCACAACCTCTTTCACACCACTTGCTATCAACCTATCAACGCATGGAGGCGTTTTACCTATTGTTGAACACGGCTCTAATGTAAGATAAATTTTACCACCTTTTGCAAGATCTTGAACATCATCTAACAACTCTATCTCTGCATGTTTTGAACCAAATTTTTTATGTGCAGATATCTTAATAATCTCGCCGTTTTTATCAACTAATGCCGATCCAACTTTAGGATTGCTCTTAGTTAATCCTGAGTACCTTCTTGCATACTCAATACACTTTTGCATTATTAAAATATCTTTATCTATCATTTATGACTTATCACTCTTGAACTTATTTTCTGTGCCTTTAAATATTCGTAATATATTGTCTTTATGTTTGTATATTATAAATACAGATAATAAAAGAGTAAAGAGAATTAACCAAGGTTCATCTCGATAAAATACTATGGTTGATATAAATAGTGCCACAGCTCCGATAACCGATGATAACGATACCATTCGCCATATTGCAAATATAATACTAAAAACTAGTAACGCCATTAATAACGATTTTGGAATTATAGCAAGCGATGCACCTGCTGCCGTTGCAACACCTTTACCACCTTTAAATTTTAAAAATGGTGAATATGTATGTCCAAGAATAGCTGCAATCGCTACAAGTAATGAGTGCCATGTTTCATCAAAAATCATAACCGATGCAAAAACAGGCATGAACCCTTTTAACATATCTAGCAAAAGAACAGTTATAAAACCTAACTTACCTGATATTCTTGCAACATTTGTAGCACCAGGATTACCTGATCCAACTTTACGAATATCAACACCATTAATAAGCCTAACATAAATATATGCAAACGGTATCGATCCTAAAACAAATGCACCAAAAAGGTACATCAGAAAAAAATATATATTCTCCATAATACTTAACCAACTTTAATAATTTTTAAAATACTTATAATCAATATCTGAATATTATGTATCTGTTTTCATAGAAAGACTTAACAACTTTAATAACTTTTAAAACTCACAACCAATACTCAAAAACTTAACT
>CAMQYB010000195.1 GCA_947039055.1 uncultured Deferribacteraceae bacterium | reverse complement strand
TTGCACAGTTCGCAAAACTCGTATTCAGCCAACTTGCCCAACTGCCTAATTTGCACAGTTCGCAAAACTCGTATTCAGCCAACTTGCCCAACTGCCAACTTGCCCCAACTGCCAACTTGCCCCAACTGTCCGACAGTTTATATAAACTGCTCTTCGTCTCCACCACCGATTGAGATAACTCCATCTTCATCAAGCTCTCTAACTATTCCGACGATTTCGTGCTGTGCTTTTTCAACATCTTTCAATCTAACTGGACCCATGAAATCCATCTCTTCTTGCATAGTCTCAACTGCACGTTTTGACATGTTTTCAAAGAAAGCTTTCTTAGTCTCTTCATCTGCACCTTTAAGTGCAAACGTAAGAACTTTTTTATCAACTCTTTTTAATATTTCTTGAATTGCTACAACACCCAATACTCTAATATCATCAAATACGAACATCATATCTCTAATACGTGCAACAAGTTCTGGAGAGTTTTTCTCTAATCTCTCAAGCGTTGCTCTGCTTGTCTGTCTGTCCATACGGTTAAAGATCTCTGCAACAGATTTAACTCCACCAACTTCTACGTTATATGATGATAACGCCTCAAACTTCTCTTCCAATACTTTCGATAATGTTTTGACAACTGAAGGTGATATATCTTGCAGATTAGCTATACGCACGGTAACCTCAGCTTTTAGCTCCTCTGGTAATTGTGCCATAGACTCTGCTGCATGAGATGGATCAAGATGCGCTAATATTAACGCTATCGCTTGAGGGTGCTCACTCATAATAAATTTTGCTAACTGTTTCGGATCAACCCTTGTTAAGAAATCAAACCCTGTTGATTGTTCTAACAATTTAGTTAATCTATCGATTATTTTTCTTGCACGCTCTGGCCCTAATGATTTAATAAGAATAGCTTTAGCATATTCAAGTCCACCTTTAGAGATAAACTTTTTAGCTAATAACATATTGTAGAACTCTTCTACAACCTCATCTATCTGCTCTGGAGGAACAACTTTTGTGATAGCAATCTCTCTAGATAAATCAGATACATCAGCATCATCTAAAAATACCATTATTTTAGATGACAACTCCTCTCCAAGTGCTACCATTAAAATAGCACCTTTACGCATATTAGGACTACTAGAAGCACCAGCATTAGAACCCATCCCCGCCAGCTTTAGTAGTTGAGCATCATCCATTAATATTCACCACTAGTTCCCCTTTATATAGGCCTTTAATAAGTTAGCGACCACTTCCGGATCCTCATTCGCCTGTTCCTCAATTTTCTTAAGCATAACTTTTGACTTAACAGCCTCGACATCTAACGGTACAGAATCCTCTAACTCAGACTCTATCTCTCGCTCTAAATCAGCTAACGATTTAGGCATTGCACTATCGCCACCTATACTTAAATCTAGTCCCGCTAACTGTGCATCAAGAGCTGACTCACCTAGAAGATCATCATCAATCTCTCTTGCTACATCAAGACGACGAAGTATCGGTCTTATTGCTAAAAAGTAAAATAATATTAATATAACAACTGCTGTTAAATATTTCATTCCTGATAGAACTAATTGCATATTTTTCTCTCTCAACGAAGCTAACCTGCTAGCTACGCTTGTTGCTCCGTCTGATGTGTCAAACGATATATTGGATACCTCTATCACATCACCACGTGCTGGATCAAAACCCACAGCCGAAGCTATGTTTGCCTTAATTTTTACTAAATCTTCATCTGCTCTAGGCTTACGTTCAATCGCACCGTCAGCCCCTGCAATCTCTTGATGATCTAGGACAACCGAAATTGTCATACGCTTCACTTCTCCGCCAGTTTTCTCCTCACGGACAACTTTCTTGCTTATCTCATAGTTTTGAGTCTCTTCGTTTTTATTATACTCTGAAAGTATATTATCTATTAATATATCTGGCTCTGCCAAATTTGACTCAACACCTGGTATACCTGATGGACCTTGTCCATAAGATTTTGAAGTGATCTCTAACGTTTGTTGAGATCTAAGTACAGGATTTTGATCAAAAATCTCTTCTAAAATCTCTCTTTTATTAAAATCCATATTTAGATTAACTTTTGCAACAAACTTGCCATCACCAACTATTCTTGATAAAATATCGCTCAAAGATGCTTCTTTTATCTTCTCTTCCTTACGCTGTTGTTCAAGCTGTGTTTGAGAGAGTAAAAATGGTTGATTGGCTTCTGTTAAAAATTCACTTAAAAGATTACCAGCTGTATCAACGATTTGAACATTTTCTGGTTTCAACCCTTTTACAGCAGCAGACACTAGATGACTAACTGCACGAATTTGCGCTTGAGTAAAAGTTATATTCGGCATAAATTTAAGCACTACCGACGCTTTCGACTCTTCTTCCTCTACCGCAAACAATCTATCTTTTGGAACAGTTATTAATACTTTTGCCTCAGCAATCTCATTCATAGAGGCGATCGTTGCAGATAACTCTCCCTGAAGGGCTCGCTGATAACTAACATTCTGTTGCTGTTCTGTCATACCAAAACTAGCTGTATCAAATAACTCAAATCCGATAGTATCTTCTTTAGGAAGACCCAACTCGGCTAATTTTACTCTTGTATCATATACAGCATCAAAAGGAACTTCAACGATATTACCTGCCTCTCCGTCCTTGATTATTCTGTATTTTGAGCCTTCTGTAGTGAAATATTCCACTACATCTTCTAAATCTTCATCAGACATATTATTATACAATACTTTATAGCTCGGAGCATTAGCCCACATAACAAGTACTGTAGTTGATATTATGACCGTCAATGTTGCAGCACCTAATGCTACTTTTTGAAGAAGTGATAGTTTTTCAAACAGATTTAGAAACTGATTAGAAAAATCCTTTAATGCCATCTGTAGATAATACCTCCGCTTTTGCAGTAAGAGGAGAGGCTTAAAAAGACTTTACTACGTAGATATATAGATTATAGTAAGGTGATTAATAAAGATAATGAGACACTAAATTTGAGTCTTAATGAGTTCTTGATATGCAGTTAATAATTTGTTACGAACCTCTAATGTCATCTTTAAAGACGCATCAGCTTTCTGTAACGCTACCATTGTGTCTGCAATATCTACACTACTGTCTCCGCTTAATGCCATTTGAACAGATTCACGTGAATCGTGTTGAAGCGCATTAACGTCAGTTAATGTAGACTCTAAAATCTCAGAAAAACTCATTCCTTCTGTTGCCGTACTTGAGTTAGTAGATGAACCCTCTGTTTGAGTGAGATCTAAACCCGAATTTGGAAACAAAATATCAAAGTTTTTAATATCTGACATAATCTTCTCCTCTTAAAAACACTATACACCCATTCAACTCATTTAACAAGTTATTAATCTATTTTTGAACACAAAATATCAACCGTCATTAGATAACTATATAATAGATCGGAAATTATTCCAATTAGGTTAACAATAAATCTATATAACTTATAGGTATCTATAAATAAATCTATTATCAACCTTAAAAACACCCACCGTAACAACAAGTTGAGCATCTTTTAACTATCACTAATTTTAGCTAACAATCTATTATACTAAATAACAATCTATACAGCAATATAAACAATACAGTCTATAAATTCATGCTGATTATCTTTTCTATACTTCGTTTAAATCACTATCTTCTGCGACTTTAAAATCAACAAATTATAGTATATTCTACAACTCTAAACCGTAAAACATTTAATTATAATTTTACTGTGCTCTACCAATAAATCACTATCTTCTGCGACTTTAAAATCAACAAATTATAGTATATTTTACAACTCTAAACCGTAAAACATTTAATTATAATTTTACTGTGCTCTACCAATAA
>CAMQYB010000194.1 GCA_947039055.1 uncultured Deferribacteraceae bacterium | reverse complement strand
CTTACCTAACCTCTTTTTGATCTCTTTTTCCAATGAATGGCTCGTTTCAAACATTGTGTATAATTCCGTTGTTAAACGCTCCATTTTATCCGTATACAACTCATCATCTTCTGCTTCTGCCTCGATACCTACATAGCGTCCCGGTGTTAATATATAATCCTGTTTCGCTACCTCTAAAATATCCACTACTGCACAAAAGCCTTTCTCATTCTCCAACTTACCTTGCAAATATAATCTATGTGTTTCTGATATCTTTGATATATCAGCATCGCTTAATTCTCTAAGCTTCCTTGTTGTCATACTGCCCAGATTGCGTGCATCGATAAACAATGTCTTACCTTTTTGAACCTTAGACTTACTCAAAAACCATAACGACACTGGGATACCTGTTGAGCTAAATAAATTCGCTGGCATGGAGATTATACAATCAACTAAATCATCCTCGATTATTCGCTTACGGATCTCCCCCTCGCCACTTGTTTGTGATGATAATGAGCCATTCGCTAAAACCATTCCTATCTGTCCACTCGCTGATAAATGATGTATCATATGTTGAAGCCATGCAAAGTTTGCATTGCCTGATGGTGGCATGCCATATTTCCATCTAACATCATCTTGAAGCTTATCTCCGCCCCAGTCTGATAAATTAAACGGTGGATTTGCTAATATATAATCTGCTCGCAATGTCTTATGAAGATCATTGAAAAATGTGTCTGAATGATATTCTCCTAAATTAGCATCTATACCACGGATCGCTAAATTCATCTGTGCTAGTTTCCATGTTGTCGGATTTGACTCTTGTCCATAAACTGAAATATCATTTATCTTTCCACTATGGTTCTCTATAAACCTTGCCGACTGAACAAACATTCCTCCACTGCCACATGCTGGATCATATACCCTGCCCTTATATGGCTCTAAAACCTCTACCAAAGTTTTTACTATGCTTGATGGTGTGTAAAACTCGCCAGCTAGTTTACCCTCTTGTTCTGCAAATTTAGATAAACAAAACTGATACGCATTGCCTAATATATCCTTATTTGAACTGCTATCAACAAGAGGTAATTTGTTAGTAAATAAATCCACCACATCGCCTAGACGTCGCTTATCTAACTCTGCCCTTGCAAAATTCTTAGGTAATATATCTTTCAACTTCTTATTCTCTTTCTCTATTGATCGCATCGCTGTATCTATAACCGTGCCGATCTCCTCAACATGAGCATGCTCTGATATATAGCCCCATCTTGCATCTATTGGAACAAAATATATACCCTCTGACATATACTCGTCCTTATCTTCCTCGAAACCCTCGCCCTCTGCTACTAACGACTGATACTTCTCTTCAAATTTATCAGAAATATATTTCAAAAATATTAAACCCAAGACTACCTGCTTATATTCTGACGCATCTAAGTTGCCTCGTAATATACAAGCAGCCGCCCAGATCTCCTTATTTATATCCACAACAATTTCTTTCTTATCTGACATCTCTACTCCTTAGGTAATATATACATTATTATGTTTCTATAATCATATATGGTGCTTAATATTTATATTGTACTTTATTATTCCATTTTTTCAATCACTATCTCAATATCATAACTTATTACTAAATAATGACTATTTTCAATACATATATATGAATATTCAACTATTAAATCAATTAACTAAAACATACTTTTATCGCAAAATGTTTGTATTATAAAGACTGCTAAGCTTATTGCAATATTGTAGTAAGTTAGTACGCATTGAAGAAAATAAAAAGGGGGGGGGTATTGTCATTTTTTAAAATACAACTACTTATGTTCACATATCTAAAATTACTTTTACTTACCCATATTTTCTCTTGACTTTTTAATGTAGTTGTAGTATAGCTAATGTAACAGGATCCCCCGCCACCTAGCCTTCTAGCTATTATTGAAGTGATGTGCAACATGGGGGAACATTTTTTTATGCAAAAACTAAAACCACACAAAGAATATCCCGAACTAATCAACCGAATTAAAGACAAAAATATTACAATTGATATTGGTGATGATAGCTGTGTTGAACTTCTAAAATCTATCAACTATTATCGTCTATCAGCTTATTGGCGTCCTTTTGCTATTTCAAATGATAACTGTAATGCAGTTCCTTTCTCTAAAATTATCGATGTTTACAATTTTGACAAAAAATTACAAGCGATACTTTTTACATCCATAAATACAATCGAAACATATATGCGTTCTCAAATTGCATATTATCATACGTTAAATTTTGGTGCTTTAGGCTATGAATGTATTGAAAGTTTTAATACCAATATTGACAGATTTAAACAGCAAAAAGAAACTATTGATAACTGTTTAGCTAGAGCAAAGGATAAACCAGATATTAAACATCATTCACAACATTATAATGATAAATTGCCGTTATGGGTTATCATAGAGTACTTTACATTTGGATTGCTATCAAAATTTTGCAACAATATGAAAACACAAGAACAAAAAACTATCTCTAAAAATATAGGTATTCATATTGATAGCCTTCGTAGTTATTTGCGTTGTTTAACAGATTTACGAAATAGAGTCGCTCACCACTCTCGTCTATATCACATTATCTTTCCTACTACTCCATTACTATCTAAAAATATCGATTTTAAAAGTGATCGTTCCCTCTTCTCACAGCTTTCAATATTTAAAGATATGTATTATGATAAAAAATTATACCATACAGAATTCTTAGATCCTTTAAAACACTTAATTAATGAATATCAAAACTCTATCAATCTAAGTCATATCGGATTTCCTGATAATTGGGAAGAAATAATGACTCCTTAAACCGATATAGAAAACTCTTAATATATAAAACTAAGTAGTATTGGTTATATTATTTTATATTATTTAACGATTAGCGAATTTATGAGCCATTAATATGGTTTATGAAATGAGTAAAAAGCCCCTACAGAACTATTAGATAGTTTTGCTTAGGGGCTTTTTTTATTGTCTATTTTTAAAATGTAAGTTGAATATTAGAAATGATCCGTTGTTAACAAACCTGTATTGTCCGTAAAAACAGAAATAATTTCATCAGTTGTTATTTCTTCTTTAAGGAATTTTTCAAATAACTTTAGAAAAGTTTCGGTAGTAATGATTAATATCTTGTATTTATCAGCACATTCAACTACTTCGTCATTGACTTTATCTTTTTTTCTTTCTTCTATATCTTTACTTCTAAATGTATTAATTATAAGTAAGGGATACACCGTTTCACTAACTCCATCATCATCTAGCTTATCTTTATATCTACTTGCAGAAAGGTTTACTTGAGATACGTTAGCCTCTCTAACATTAGAGTTAACGCCTTTAATTTCTCCTATAAAAGTAATGCCACTCTTCATTTGTATTGAAAAATCTTCTTTCTTTATATCTACAAAGTTTGATAAATCATAATCTAACATTTTTTCTAGCATTACAAAAATCACATTTGCAAGGTTTTCACCTGATTCAATTAATATGCTTTTATAATTTAAATTTTCATTGATTTTTTTCTCAATCTCACTATTACGTTTATTACACTCTTTTATAATAGCTTTATTATCATCTACTATTTTCTTCTGATCATCATCATCAAAAAAGCTATATTTTTGTAACCACGCTGGATAAACTTCTTTAGTATCAATCAATTTAATTTCTTTTAAAAAATCGTAAATACCGTTTGGAAGAAAGTTGATTGTCGTAATAAAGGTTCTATCAGCAAATTGTATTGTTGTGGTTTTTTCACTACACTCTGAAGTTGTTTTTATCATCCTCTTATCAGGTATTTGACTAAAGTGAAAATCTGAATCATATTCATTACCATTTAGCTTATTACGACACCTTTCAAAAGATAGG
>CAMQYB010000193.1 GCA_947039055.1 uncultured Deferribacteraceae bacterium | reverse complement strand
ACATCTAAAGTCAAAGATGATGAAACATATATAACGTTTAAATATTCTGGAAATGAATGTATGTTTAGGTTTTCTGATATAGCTAATGAACCATTAGAGTTTCAAAAAAATTGTCCGAAAAATAATTAATAGAACAAATATTTATTCAACTTTAGACCCTATAATTTGAACCATCATAACCGTTAGTTTTCATATTTAATAATTAATGTTTTTTTGTTAAAGTAACTTCACATTACTTAACTTTTGAATTGGATACTTTTCGACAATCTTACAAAATATCACTCTACGTTAGAGTTAATATTTTTTCACAACATCGCTAAATATTATTCAGTTTTATGGTTAATATTTTTGACAACATTATAAAACCTATCAAACATTATAGTTGATATTTTTTATATTATCAAAGCGTGCTGACTGATTTCTGTTTTATATATTTGATAAGTGTAACAACATTTCCTTTGCCACTATATTCGATAGAGTCGTAATACATCTTAGCCATTCTTATCCCTCTGCCATGAAGTTTCAAAATATCCTCTATACTGATGATTTCATTATCCATATTTTCTAGTTTATGATAGTCAAATCCATTACCCGAATCGGTAACAATAAACTCTAACTTATCGTTTGTTAAAGACAGTTTTACATTTGTGTTAAGATGTTTTATTCTCTCCTGCGATAACCTATTTTCTATAAGTTTATGAAAACTGCCCTGTTCAGTTGCATCATTTTTTTCTTGATAAGTTATACCAAGATTTCCATGTTCAATAGAATTTGTTAAAAGTTCTGCTAAACCTAAACGGATTTTCTCTAAATCTGAAAATGTGAAATATGTAACCAGTTCATAAGTGATTGCACAAACAATTCTATCGACGTTAAAATAATCATTACCAAGTTCATACTCTTTCGCTATGCATCGTATATCTACCGATGAAAGATAATTATTTACTACCTGTCCATGATATAAAACATCAACCAAAAACCTTATATGTGATGGTTTGAAATCTGGCTTAAGATAAAACACTCTATTATGTTCAACATTCGAACTTGTTATATAGCAGATAAAAGTCGGTGTCTCAACATATCGTGTTACAATTTCTTTCATATCTGTAATGCAAAACAAGTATTGATTAACATCTATATCATCTAAATCATCTACCAGATATAGAGAAAAATGCTCTTCATCACAAAAGATTTGAATTCGTTCAAGATAAATATTATTGTTTAATATAGCCAGTACCTTTTTCATACTATATCCTAACAGAGAATAGTAATAATTTAAAGTAAAATTTTTATACTATATTAACACAATACTTGTATGACATAGATATTTAATGCTATTATCATAAATGACAAAATCAACTCATTCAAAATATTATATAATGATGTCGTTATTATTTCTATTTGCAAGCTCAACGGCTATCATAGGAATGTATCTACCGTTCATTATCGCAACGATATTATTACTTATAATCATGCATAAATCTGCGTTAAATTCTGATCTGTTGATAGAGCTTACACCTACATTAATTATTTTAAATTTAGCGTTTATACTAACTAATAATTATTTTGCATATAACGCACCACTCTTTTCGATAGCTACTATAATTTTAGGTTACTATGTTAACAAGAAATATATAACTATTATATCAACATTAATTGTATCAATATTTATCTATCTTTCATTTCTTTATGGACTAAATATTGTTGACGTAATTCTAATAACTTATGCCTCTCTAAACTTGATTATAAATTTTCTACTCATACCTAGAAAAGTTGTAACGCCAAATAAAATAACTATTGTAAGTAGTGATATTGAAAGAGATGAGACAATTATTAAGGTTTTGCAATCACAGCTAAAACTAGAAAAGAAAGAGTTTCAAGTTATAGATAATGAAAACTTATCAAGTGATTATAACTCTGTGATTTTGATAACAGATTTTAGATTTAATTTTAAAGACGATCGTATACGGTATAAAAATTTAAGAGATAAAAATGTTTTACTACTTTATAGATCTAGTTTATTTGATGATGCAGTTTCACTTATTCCGACGATAAAAATTATTTTGTACGGTGGAATATTTATGGGTAGATTAGATATCAGAAGATTTTATAAACATATAAGCGATCAACCGATTAGAGACGCTGTGATAAATTTTGCGAACGGTTATAAAGCTGGTGTTCCTGCGATATTATATTTCACACCATCAATTTTGATTAATATTTTTAAGAGTAGATAGATTAATAACAAGTTTTTAAAGATTGATTTAAAAGCAATTTTCACAAACTTTCATTTAATGAAATATAATATCACATGATATAGTATAGCAATAAATTAACCCTCTACAGCATAAACTATAGAGGGTATTTTTTATTATTTCAATCGTAATATTATTTTATCAATATATTACTTTTATATACTTTGTTGAAACTCTTCTGGTGCGAACAATTAAGCCGTACCCATTCATGTTATAAACCATTCATCGTTGCAATATTTAGCAAACAATTAATCCGTAATTATTTATATTACAAACCACTTATCGTTGCAACTATTTAATATATAACTTACGGTTTAGGTAGATTTCTAATTGTAGGATATTCAGTACCCATTATCCAAATACCAGTACCATCTGTAAAATCCCAAGCGTTGAAATTTTCAGATCCTTTAAACTCTGCAATAGTAAGTGCTTTAGACGCAGTATCGGTGTTAGTGAAAACACCCTTACCTACGGCTTTATCAATACCTGCCGTCGTTCCTGTATTATCATACAACCAATAAACATTATTCGCTGTAACCGTTCCTGAATATATATTACCGATAATACCACCTATTCTAGTATCACTAGCTCCTACTATTGTTAGGCTTTTAGAGTAGCTATAAACATTTTTTATAACTACAGTATTTGCATCACTCAATCCAATAATTCCGCCCACCATCGCAGAACCAGATACATCTCCACTATGAAAACTATTTTCAACTGTTATTACGCTCTTATAACCATTTCCAACAAAACCACCAATTGAACTATCTTTTGCTAGTATGTTTGCGGTGTTTGAACTATTATCTATATGCAATGTACCGTTACTATAACGCCCAATAAGACCTCCTGAATTTTTAGTACTAGATACATTACCGATATTTAGACTATTACTAATAGTTAAATCGTTATCCTGACTATTCCCAACAAGACCACCGATTAGCCCCTCACCACTAAGTGCTCCACTGTTTAAACTATTTTTAATTATTAAACTACTCTTATTGCTACTTCCAATAAGTCCACCGATACCAGAGAAAGAACTACTATTATTAATCCCTACAATATCGCCACTGTTAGAACTATTAATGATTGTTAAGGCAGAACCACTCCGGCTATCATCTCCACCAATAAGACCACCTATTACTGACTTACCTAACTCCTCATAAAACGGTTTTTGTCCTGTTACTGTACCCGTGTTAACACTATTCATAATTGTTAGATTACCTTTATTACGTCCGACAATACCACCTATGTAATTATTACCCGTAACATCAACATTATTTGTAACACCATCAATAGTGGTTGTGCCACTAGCTGAGCCTACAAATATACCGAGAAATTGATCACCTTTAATCGTACCACTTGCAATTGTTAGGTTCTCAATATGTCCACCATCTTCCAATTCATTAATCAATCCTATATCATTATCTCCGTTATCACCGATATTTACATTGCTTATTGTCTTATGATTACCTTCTAGTCTGCCTGCAAACTTTTGTATACCTGTAAACTGCTTATTCTCCATATCTATATCAGCCATAAATCTTACAATCTTTCCAGCAAAATTATCTGTTATAGATTTATTTGCTACCCAAACAAGCTCTCCTAATGTAGAGA
>CAMQYB010000192.1 GCA_947039055.1 uncultured Deferribacteraceae bacterium | reverse complement strand
TTCGCCAGATAACACATAGTAAAATTCAGGAGCAGGGTGGTTGTGTGCAGGATATATTGATCCAGGAGACCACTCCATATAACCGAAAAATATGTTGTCATTTTGGAACGCAGGAGAAACAGCAGATGGTCCTACAGCCGCTTTATAATGATAGATAGCATTCTCATCAGCTAGACCATTTTTGCCTTTTCCTCTTATCCATTCAGGATGTGATTTTGTACTTATTTTTGGTAACGCTGAGAAATGTACAAACGCTGTATCTTTAATTAATCTTCCAGGTACAGGATATTCTCCATACTTAGCATTAACTTTATCATCTTTATTCATTCTAACTTTTGGAGTAGGAATAGCCTCAGGACTTATTCTATCCTCTGATTTAAATAGATCAGGATCGGTAAATCTAGCACCTTTAGATAATACTGATGGATCGCCATTCGACCACCATATATAAGCTGCTTTTAATGGTTTGTTTTTAGATAGATTTGTCCATCCATGTACATCAAAAGGACGATGATAAATTACACTTCCAGGTCCAACTGTTTGTTTTTCATCATTAACATACCATTCAGCTTCACCTTCAAGTATATAATAGATTTCATAAGATGGGTGGTTATGTGCTGGATATGTTTTTCCAGGTTTTAACTCTAATGTTCCCATATAAAAATGCTCATTATTAAAGCCTTTTTTAACAGATGCTTTAGGCCCTATAAACTCACGATAAAAATATAGTGAATCTTCATCAGCTAAACCGTTCTTACCGTTTCCTCTATACCAAGATGGATATGAAGCATTAGATTTCTTCTGTGCATCCTTCTCTTTAAATACTGGTGATGTTCCTTCAACTCTGCCAGGGATTGGATAGCCGTCATTAGCGTACACGGCTGATGTAAAAAATAAAGCAATAAACATTGCGATAATAACTCTCATAATTGATCCTCCATTTTGTATACTTAATTGATAAATAATCTATTAAGCAACTAAAATTATAATATACGATTTATTTAATGTAAAAAATTAAAGTAAATATTTAAACATTGATCATTAGAAAAAAAGAAAGTGAATTATTTCTTATAGTAAATCTCATTAATGGTTACAAATTCTTCAAACTGTGCAAGGTTTTTCTGTGAGAGATTAGGTGTAAATTCTGCTAGATGTGCTAGAATCACATTGATTAAACATAAACATGATGATAGCGGGGCTAAAAATGAGAAATATTTTAATGGTATTAAGAAAATATTTTCAGCCATAGATGAGTAAGGAAATAATAGATTATCAGTTATAATTATCATCTTAATATCTCTGTTTTTGAACTCTTCTATTATTTTTAATGTTGCTTTTGGATATCTTGGAAGTGCAAAAATAATACCTATAGCTTCGCTTCCATTTTGCTTAACATGACTAGATAACTCTCTGTTCCATGTAGTTACTTGCATAACATTATTTTTAATTTTAGAAAGTGCATAATGAGTATAACATGCTAGTGGGTATGATATTTGAGTTCCAGCAACATACACATAATTTTTGCTAGATATTAACTTAACAACATTATTTAAATTTTCTGTTTCTAAACAACTTATCATATTACACATATTTTCTATCTCAGTGTTCACGATCTTTGATATCAATGGAGTAGTATTATTGGTTGCTCTATGTTTTTCAATATTAAGATCTGATTCAACCTCAATATGAAATCGCTCAAGTGACGATAATTCATTCTGTACTTGTTGTTGAAGATTTTTTTGCATATCATTATATCCATCATATCCTAATGCTGTTGCAAAACGAATAATTGTTGGGTTACTGATATCAATTTTTTTTGATAGTTGTACAGAGTTCATAAAAGCAGCTTCTTTATAATTATTAAGTATGTATGAGGCTATATGAAGATGTTGATGTGATAGTTTGTCTTTGCATTGTTCAATTCTTTTTATTACTGTTGACATAATAATTTTCCTAACCTAATTTGGTTTATTAATTAAATATCTATGTAAGATATTTTAATTATTTTTATAATAATGCACAAGTTATTGTGATAGATAATAGAATATATATACGTATCGTTGAGCAACAAAGGAAATAAACATATTATTTGCAACCAAACAGGTGTATTTTTTTTCATGTTAGTGACTTAAAATAAGCTCATTGGAATATGCTTTTAAAATTTATAATAACAGGTGTTGTAGGTATGAGATAATGTGGATGGAGAGTATTACTTCGTGGATCGAAATTGAAACAACTATCAAGTTAATAAGCAGGCAGATAGAGAAAGGGTATAGTCTCTATCTGCCATAAATCCTGCTTACTTCAATAATTAAGTAAGACAAGGAAAATTATAAATTTTTATAACTTGATGCTAAATCTAAAAAACACATACAAGTTTATACATCTAACAATTTATGACTTCAATTTTGAAAGCATGATAGGTGATCTATTTAGTTACTGTCTCAGCAGTATATTTACCATTAAATTTGTGTTGATAATTTTATTATATATTAATGATTGCATCATATATGTTGTTCGTCAATATGCTTCAATTTATAAGTGTTGCGTGATTATAAATTTATCATAAGAGTAGCGTTGATTGGTTCTCAATATCGTTACCGTTTCTTATCAGATAGATTACAAATAGATAATACTCTTTTCGCTTACACACCATAATGAGGCTCTTACATATTAATAGTTCGCCTGAAAAATTATATTTTTTACACATTGGACAACATTATAATATAAAATTAAATTTTCAAATATGATTATAACTATTCAACTGCTTACTTAGTGAAGTTTTATATTCAACTTGATTTTCTATTAATAAATAGTAATTGTCAAGTTATTTTGTGTATAAATAATTTCATTTTATTTGGAATTACAATGTGTTGAACAAAAAAGATAATATTTTAGGAATAAGCATAAAAAAGAATGATTTATTTGCAATTTAATAAGCTGATTTATTAGTTTAAACAGTTAGATGATTACTTTTATATTTTAGTGAAATTTATTTTATTTTATAATTTTAGATAATATTGGAAATTTTATTTTTAATTTTTATGATAAAATAAATATGTAATATATGCTATATAATATATGGTAATTATGGAATAAAGTAATGTTTTGTTAATAAACCATTTATTGATATATATAGATTGTTATGTTACGTATCGTATATTTGTTAGAATATTTTGATAAAATATTATGTTGTAGTTTGGTTAATTTAGGATTATTAATATTTTGATTTTGGACAAAACGGTTTAGGATTAGTTACGCACAATTTATCGTAAAGTTGGCTATAATCTATACAATCGGAATCGTCACTATTGCAACTCATTTTAAATAATTGCAATGCTTTTTCGTAATCAATATCTACGGCTTCGTTGTTAAGATATATGCGTCCAAGTTCGATACAGCCATAAGTTCCAATACTTGTTTCGCAGGCGTCAGAATAAATTCTAATAGCTTTTTTATAGTTCTGTTTAACGCCTTCGCCTTCGGCATACATTCCTGCAAGATTAACGCAACCTGTAAAACTGTTTCTGTCGCAAGTAAAAGAGTAGAGTTCAAAAGCATTGGTGTAGTCGATATCAACATCTAATAATCCACTTGAGTAGATATTGGCAAGATTGTTACAGTTATCAACAATTCCTTTGTCGCAACCATCGGTATAGCTGTTAATCAGATCTGTTTGATCGGCAAATAGTGATGATGTTGTGATAAAGATGAAAGTAATTAAGAACGTCGCAAATATTTTCATGAGGAGTTCCTTTATAGCAATATTTAGTGTTAAAATATTATAACAGAGTTAGAACTCGTGACAATAAATTTATTGTGGTGATTGATATGTTTAGATATGCCATATTGTTGAAATCTCCTTTAACCTGAATATAATGATTAAAGGAGTAGTTAT
>CAMQYB010000191.1 GCA_947039055.1 uncultured Deferribacteraceae bacterium | reverse complement strand
CACAGTTAAAAAGAGAATTAAGCAGACTGATATCGTTAACTTTCATATTTATAATGATAAATTTACTTTCTCAAACAGTTTACTTATATCAAAAAAAGTCTTAGATATTTTCAATCAATTTACATTACCTGAACACTCTATAACACCATGCAGAATAATTTCTATTAAAGATAATTCAGAGTGGGGAGAGTATTATTTACTTAAATTAAACAGTATTTCAGACTCGTTAATCAACTACAGTAAGAGTGCATTTTGGAGATTTGTAATGGGTGGGCAATATCCACAAATTAAAAACCGTGAAGAGTATAATACTATCTGTTTATTTCACGCATGGTGTACTATCTGTTTATCAGAAACTCTCACCTACGATATAATATCTTTAAAAGCAAGTATATTCATTAATGAAAAGTTATATAATGCGTTAAAGGTAGCAAATATAATCGGTTTATCTGCTAGTAAAAGCGAACTGTTTTTTGAAGAAAATGAAGATACTAAATTTAATTTCACCTACCCTTATATCTTTTCAATTGATGATTATAAAGAAGCTAATACCGTTCAAGTATCGCTCGGTGTTGGATATAACAATAGTAGCAAAAAGTTTTCATTCGGTGATCAATCTAGGTTTCCTAATAACAGCATGTTTGAAATTTATGACGCAGGGATAGGTATAGATCGCATCGGTTATATAGATAATAAATTAGCGTATATAGATATTTTTGAGTCTGATGATTATAAAACAATACTCTCAAAATTTGAAATGGAACTGTTTGTTGATAGTACATTTTTATATCTACAAAAAAACTATAAATCTGTTCAAACTAAAAATAAAGTACATATATATTTTCCTGAACTCTGCATGATATTTAGTTGTTTTTCAAAAGTAAAAGATAGTCGTTGTAAAAGAGTTACTATATTTGATAAGAGTGTTACAACTTTTATAGAAACTAAAAAATTGAAATTAATTTAAATATAATAAAGGTAGAAATGATATGAATAATTGGAAAGTATATTGTGATTTATATTGATTATTATGAATAGATACTTTATAAATATATCTACTTTACTTGATATAAAAAACAGAAAATCATTTAGCAACAATTTAATTGCTACGTGATAAAACATATAAATAGATATCAAAATTGTTGGAGAGATAATGGATACGAAATTAATGAAAGAGTCGATAGATACAAATGTATATCACATTCCAACAGGTGTAACAGTTCCACTACATGGACATCAAGCACACGATGAAGTGTTTTACTGTATAGAAGGTTCAGGTTACGGATTACTATCTGACACTGAAGTAAAACTTACAGTTGGAGATGTGTTTGTTGCACACGCTGGAGATCTGCACGGGCTTAGATCGGATGACAACTTACATGTTGTAGCAGTTATGATTCCAGTTGATAGAATAATTTGTAGATGTAAAAAAATGAGTTACAGCGATATTCAAAAAGCTGTTGTAAACGGTGCTAGAACAATTGATGATATAAAAGAGGTCACGAATGCAGGCACAGGATGCACTCGTTGTATTAAAGAGATAGAGGAGATATTAATTATGGTTTGTAAATGTAAAGGTGTATCAAAGGATACAATATTAGAAGCTATTAAAAATGGTGCAAATACAGTTGAAAAAGTTTCAGACGTAACTGAGGCTGGTACTGGATGTGGAAAATGTAAAGTAGAGGTTCAAACTCTTATCGATACAAATAAATAGTTTTCATAAATAGTTAGAGGGTTTTAATCGAACCTGTTTCAAGCATAGAAAAGTTAAAACTCTCTAATTACCTTACAATTTAAGATGAGTGATAATCCGTAAAATAAAATTTGGATTTACAACATTCTTTTTCAAAATATTCCTAAACCCGAAGTCAAATTTAATTATAATAATTATATATGAACAAGCAATGAAATTTTATTTTCTATAATTATATTTTTATATTTAAAATCTTTTTAGTTTTATAAATCCTCCAAGTTTTTTTGCTTATTACGATAATGTGATTTGATGAATACAGTCCATAATATTTTAATTTCTAATCGTTCAAGACTTTAGATAAGCACTATTATTTTTGTTTAACCTTTTCTTTATCAATGGCTTCATCTCTATTCATTTTTTCGTAACAACCTATTGTGTTTTTGAGTCTACCAATATAAGCCATTAAGTCGGCTATATTTAACATCACCTGTCTTACATTAACTTCATTTGATATAGATAAAGTATTATCTAGTGGTTTCAAAACTATCTCTTTTGGTGCTGGACAAACTACATTACTGTGTACTGGAATTATCTCCTTTACTGAGCAAGCTGTCCCAAAACTCATTAATAAAATTAATAACAACAGAACTTTCATTATCCGTATCATTACCCTCACCTTTTGTTTTAGATGTCATACTTTCTAATTTACTAGAGTTGCTTGTATCAATATTCTTAGATGCTATACCTGAACAAAAAAGGTCTTCAATCTGCTCACGTGCCTTTATTTGTAACTTGTAACTTTCATCGTTTGCCACTATCAAATTTCTTAACTGTATTAAATTATTATCCTTTGCTCCTATTCCTAAAGTTAAGAGGTTATTAATAGTTAATACCTCTTTTAACTTTTCACTCAAATTGTTATTCTTAGAATTTAAAACTCCTATCGTGATACTTAATGCTGCTAAAATAAGTATAGCTACTGCTTTAAGTATTGTGGATAGACTTAAATTACTTAAAAAGCTAGGCATCATCTTTAACTAACTCAAAATGTGGATAATCAACTAGACCTTTAAAATGTTTACCCCATTTTATTTTGATATCTAACTCTTTCGCTTTACTCATAATCATTTCTCCTAGATGGTTAAATGCATCTAAATCATCCCAATCAAGAGGGGATGGAACAACGTCTACTGCACTAGACGGCATATCATTATGTTTCGATTGACCAAACCTAGCTCTAGACCTTCCCTCATTAAATGCTTTCTCTTGTGCTTCCTCTCCACGATATCCACAGATGACTGAACAATCAGTCTCTTTGATAACTTCGTTTATTAACATTTGAAGTTTTTCATCACATGTTAATAGATTTTTTTTCGATCTCTTGGAAAAAACATACACTCACATATACCTCGTTTTTTTTGACTGCTTATACTTGATTAATTAGTCGATTTCGTTACTTATAGCAACTAACGTTCACAAAAACTTTTAGATGATTACTTCTAATTATTCTTGCTCAACTATCTCATTTTTTTCTAAAACTTAGTGTGTTCGTTTATGCACAAATAACGTTGCTTGATAGTTAGATCTTTAGGGTTAAATATATTTAGAACAAAATCTTATCAGTATCATATTTAATCAAACCTTCAAGCTAAATCTCTTTACAAAATTATATATACCCCTCCTTCCCTAATTTTTTTACTTATCTAAACTTTACATAATACTAATTTTTATTAGTAACAGTATCTTGCAAAGCATTTTTATCCATGTAGTATAATATATGTCCTTTATCAAAAATATCAATAGATGGTGACTTCACACTATGACAACCATATCTATATAATACGATTAATAATTTTCAATACTGTGATCATTTTATATACATTCATTATTTCGTGTGCAGACAAATCAAGTTCAATTTATATCTATCAACAAGGCTGTAATAGTGGTGATATGTGAGTGGTAACTGCTTGTGGCAATCTTGGAGTTATGTATCACAATTGAGCAGGTGTTGAGCAAGATTATATAAGAACGATAGAGTTATATAAAAACGCTTGTGATGGTGATAAGATCGGTGGTTGTAATAATCTTGGTGTATTATATGAAAACAAATCAGGTGTAGAAAAAGATTTAGGTAAGGCGTTAGATTTATATAAAAAATCATGCGATAGTTTCAATATATTGCTTGATAAAGTATGTGGAGAG
>CAMQYB010000190.1 GCA_947039055.1 uncultured Deferribacteraceae bacterium | reverse complement strand
AGTGTAATTATAAAGATAGTTTAAAGGAATTGATATGTTAAAAATAGCTTCACGATATATAATTGTGATTTTAGTAATCTCATCAATAATCGCATCAACGTACGGTTGTTTCAGTGCTGAAAGTTATTACGATAAAGGATTAGTTGCTTATCAGAACGGCGATCTTGAAAAAGCTATTAGCAATTTCTCTAAAGCGATAGATAAAGATCCTCTATATGTTTTAGCTTACTTAGAAAGAGGAACTGCATTTGCTGATAAAGGTGAAACTCAAAAAGCGTTTTTAGATATTGATAAGGCGATTGAGATATCTCCAACCTACCCCGATGCATACTATGATAAAGCTGTTTTATACCATCGTGAAGGTGACTTAACTAAATCTAAAGAAATGTATGAACAACTGATTAAAATTGATCCTGAGTTTGCGATAGCCTACTACGGCTTAGGTAATATTTATAATGCTGAAGGCGATAAAGAAACTGCACTTAATTACTACGATAAATCTATCGCTAAAGATCCAGAAATTGCGAACACTTATAATAATAGAGGTTTAATATTTTTTGAACGATTAAACTATACTAAAGCGATAGAGGATTTTGCAAAAGCAGTTGAACTTGAACCTCATTACCTAGTTGCATATTATAATAAAGGTTTAGCATATTTAGCTTTAAAAGATTACAACATGGCTATTACCGATTTCACAACTATCATTGGTTTTGATCCTCAATATGTGCGTGCTTACTATAGCAGAGCTACGGTTTATGAATTAAAAGGCGAACTTGATAAAGCAGCAAATGATTATATGAGCTGTTTAGATTTCGTGCAAGGCGATCAACATATAATTGATAAATTAATTAATATGTCTGACAACGGTAGCGTAATAGCAGAGAAGTATTTAATTGATACTGGACTAATTAAGAAGAACTAATAATTTAGAGATATAGATATTATAGAAATATTTTGAAGTATTAAACATTTTGATATATGTATAGAAATAGACTGTTAATCGCAGTCTATTTTTTATATAAAATTAAGGTTAATATTGTTTATTAAATTGTTTCTTAAAAGGATAAATTAATATAATTATCAAAGATTGATTTTATAAAACATAAGGTGAACAGTTGTTTCTTAAAATGATATATCAATATAATTATCAACGGTTGATTTTATAAAACATAAGATGAATAGTTGTTTGTCAAAAGGATATATCAATATAATTATCAACGATTGATTGTATTAAACATAAGATGAATAGTTGTTTGTCAAAATGATATATCAATATAATTATCAATGATTGATTTTATAAAACATAAGATGAACAGTTGTTTCTTAAAAGGATATATTGATATGATTATTAAAGACTAGTTATGCTAAATACAAAATGAATACTTATTTATTAACGGTAAAGTTATATTGAAAATCAGTTAATACAGATTAGCGATCTATAAAATTTGTCACAATATTAACATTTATTATCAAGCATATAGATCACTTTAGTTAATCCATATAAAATAGATATCTATACTCATAAACAATGCTTTGAGTTTATAAAATCTATAATCCGATATCTGAACTATCAAACGGCAGAAATCTATCTATTCCTGATAAGTCATTTAACTTTTTATAAATTATACTAGGAATTGGTAGAATGTAGGGTACTAATTTAGACTGTGCAATACTATTATTAATCGCCGACTCTTTAGGGATAAACAACATCATTACCCATAAAAAAATCGATGCGATAACTGCTCCTTTTATCCCACCAAAAATTAATCCACCTAACCTATTTAATCCACCTAAATGTATCATTGTGATAAATCTATGAAGTATTTTACCCATTAAAAAGACTATAATATAAATAAGTAAGAACCCAAGCACATAGGTAATCACTGACGATATTTTATCATCAGTTACGCCCATATTAACAACAATACTATGTATCGGAGTGTACACCATATACGAAAATATTAACGCTAAAGCGATACCCAACATACCGACAACACCTATGATTAATCCAGCGAACAACCCTCTAATTGCAAAGAAGGCTATAATTGCTAAGATTACAATATCAGTTATGTCCACCTATTATCTCCTTAACTACTTCTGATACCAATTTACCATCTGCTTTTCCTGCAACTTTGCTTACAACATTTTTCATAACTATGCCGAAATTTGATTTTTCACTATCAGTTAGATCGTTAAATACACCTTTCACAATCGCAACTACTTCATCTTTTGATAGCTGTGCTGGTAGATATTTTATGATTGAGTCGATCTCTTTCTGTTCTTTCTCAACTAGATCAATTCTGCCAGCTTTTCCAAACTGCTCTATAGAGTCTTTACGTTTCTTTATTGATGATGCGATGATCTTTAAAATTTGTTCATCATCCAACTCTTTCATAATAGCAATTTCTTGATTTTTTATATCTGCTTTTAGCATTCTTATAGCGTCAAGTGTAATACTATCTTTCGCTCTCATCGCTGTTTTCATATCTTCGTTCATTAAAATCTTTAAACTCATTATAAAATCTCCCTACTTTCTGCTTTATATTATCTATAATTTTATCTATATCTTATAATCGACATAAACAGAGAAAAGCTTACTTTTAAAAAATAAACCTATCATTACTGCTTACATGATAATAACTTATTTAATACAGTTTGTTTATGTAAAAAAACTAAATCGTTCAATACATAAAAAATGCCAATACTCAAAAGTATTGACACTTTATATTATAACTTTACTATCAACAACTAAATTTAAATTTTATTTACCGAACTGACTTTCAAGTTCATACATACGTCTAATATTAGACTCTGCACGTCTTATAGTGATATTTAATAGATCATCAGGAGTAGTAGATATTTTATCTGTATACTGTAATTGATCTAACGCTTTTTGAAACTCACCTTCGATTTCATAACATATTCCTACGTTGTAGTTTAATGTTAAAGATGATCTATTTCTAATTAACAGTTCTCTAAAAAATTCACAAGCTCTATCTTCTCTACCACTTTTAGCAAATTTAATAGCATTTTTAAATATCGCTTTATCAGGCTTACTCATGCCATCTGTATCATCTTTTAGTTCGATAGATATTTCAGTTACCATCGGTGATAAATCTTTTTCTATATTTCTAAAGATTTTTTTCTTTGCTCTATTAGCAAGTGCGGCTTGATCATCTATATATCCAGAACAACTATAATCATCAACACTTTCTGTAAACGCTTTAGAGTATATTAATCTACCAGTTGTCACTGATGTAAGTTTTGGAGTAAAAGAAACTACTGCTGATGTAGATAAACATTTAACCTGATAAGTTTCATAATATTGACAGTTACTATTGCTATCATACAATTTACATCTTGATCTTCTATCGTACGATATAATTTCATCAGTTTTTTCAGTAACATTTCCAGTCCATATAGCGTCAACACCAACCATTTTACCGATTCTCACAGCTGTTTCTTCATCAACAATTCCACTTAACTGGAACGCTTGTTCTTTCAATATAGTTTCAATATTTGCACGATCAATTATCTCATAAATCGGAGTACCTTTAAATTTTAAGTTCTGTAAAAGAGCTTCAAATTGTGAACGATAACTATCACCTTGTTTTCCAGTAAAATCCATCACAGCAACTTTATTATATTTAATAACAGCTGTTTCCTTCGCAGGAATAATATATTCAGTAGTAACATAAGTTGTGCAACCAATAACCGTAGCTAATATAAACAACAACAATGTTAACCTTAATAATATAAACATCTCACTCTCCTAAATCCCCATTTATTGTAAAACTTTCTAATAACAATTACTTAAATCTATTTAATCAAACTTTTAATTTAATCGTAATTCATACTGTAAGTCATCATAGATATTTTACTACTAAAACTTTCTACTTTATCTAACTTCATATCAATGTTTACAGAAAT
>CAMQYB010000189.1 GCA_947039055.1 uncultured Deferribacteraceae bacterium | reverse complement strand
AATCAATTCAATTCAGCTCAGTTCAGCTAATCAACCTAATCAATTTAATAATCAAACTAAAGTCAATTAATCAGTTCAATTTAGTTCAAGTAGTCAATTCAGTTTAATAATCAACCTAATCAATTCAATAGTCAATTAATTCAGTTTAGTTCAACTAATAAGTTTAATAATCAACCTAGTTAATTCAACTCAATTCAAAAATATTTTTATTTTCATAATCAATTTTAAAATGTATTATTTGTTTTATGTCAAGTTCTGAGATAGTTCACATAGATATTTATATAACTATTGAAAGTTAATATAGTTGGTAGTTGTTATATGGATTTTATGGATTTGTGTGATTGTTATATTGTTAGAAATAATATAGTAGAGACACATTACTTACGCATCTCTACTATATTTATATTAGTTATTATTTTTTAGTATCAGATGGTTTCTCATCTTGTTTTTTTATATTTTCTCCAACATTCTTTTTATCTTTTAGTTGCTCACCAGAAATACCAGGTGTAGTCATTCCTACTGGATCAAGAATAATTGAGATCTCTTCTTCAGTCAATATTTTATCTCTTAATATAAGATCTCTTATCGGTTGACCAGTTAGAATTGCTTCTCTAGCTAATTTCGAAGCCACTTCATATCCAACATGAGGATTTATAGCAGTAACGATACCAACAGAGCGTTCAACATATGAAGTTAATCTCTCTTCATTTGCAGTAAGGTCTTTTAGTAAGAATTCAGTAAACACTCTAAATCCGTTATTCATTATAGATATTGATTGAACAAGATTAAATACAAAAACAGGCTCCATAACGTTAAGTTCGAACTGTCCAGCTTCAACACCAAGAGTAACAGTTAAATCGTTACCGATAACTTGGAAAGCGATCTGATTTATAACTTCAGCCATAACAGGGTTCACTTTTCCAGGCATAATAGAACTTCCAGGTTGACGAGGTGGAAGAGTTAATTCTCCAAGTCCACAACGAGGTCCTGAAGCCATCAATCTTATATCGTTACATATCTTAGACATGTTAACCATACAAACTTTTAACGCACCAGAAACTTCAGTATATATATCACAGTTCTGAGTTGCATCAACAAGATCATCAGCACCACGAATTGGAAATCCCGTAAATTTACAAAGATACTCAACAACCTTTACGATATAGTTAACATCAGCATTAAGTCCCGTACCAACAGCAGTTGCACCCATATTAACTTCATGCACGTCATCTAATGATTGTGAAATTCTTTTTATATCTCTACTAATAGCTCTTGAATAAGCTTTAAATTCTTGTCCTAATCTGATAGGCACAGCATCTTGTAGATGTGTTCTACCCATTTTTATCATGTGATCAAACTCTTTAGCTTTCTTATCAAATTGATCTCTCATCATACGCATAGTTTTCAGAAGATCGTTTAGAAGAAATATAAGAGTCAGATGTGCAGCCGTTGGAAAAGCATCATTAGTCGATTGAGACATGTTCACGTGAGTGTTAGGAGAAACAATATCGTATCTTCCTTTATCATGTCCAAGAATTTCTAACGCTCTATTACCGATAACTTCGTTGGCATTCATGTTAATAGAAGTACCAGCACCACCTTGAATAGGATCAACAACAAATGACGAGTTGTAATCGCCTATAATAACATCATCACACGCTTGCATAATTGCATCAGCTAAAGTTCTATCCAGTTCGCCAACATCAGCATTTGCAGCCGCAGCAGCTTTTTTAACAATTGCTAAACTTTTAATCATCATTGGATGAATATGAAACCCAGTGATAGGAAAATTTTCTATGGCTCTTAAAGTTTGTACTCCATAGTAAGCGTTAATCGGAACTTGCTTGTCACCTAGAAAATCGTGCTCGGTTCTAAATCTAATTTTTTTATTACTGTCAGGCATAATCTCTCCTCTAATTTTAGTAGTTAAGCTCTCATACAGATGAGCACCTTATAAATTAATGTAAATGGATTTATATATAATCCACATTCCTTTTATTTTGATAATAGTATGATTTTTAATAGAGTATTGCAAGTATTAAATCATCATATTTATAAACTTTATAAATTTATGATGTACTAAAGAATATTATTTAAATAATATTATCTTTTTAGTTGTAAAAAGCATATTTATTAATTAAATTGATAGAAATAAATAGTTATATATTTTCAAAAAGTTATGATTGAATTTATTTGTATATAGGTATTATGTATATATGAAGTAAGTATGTCAATTAGATATTTATAAAACATTTATATTTTTCTATAGATGAGGCGATAAAACGGATAAAATTGTTTAAGTTGCGTTAAGTATTAAGCTTATTGATTCGTTAAATTTATATTTAGAGATAGTACACTTTATATGTTGATAGAGTATGATTTATATTTATACCTGTTAAAATTTTGTAACAGCAAGAAAATATTGAAAAGAAGCCCGCTTGATTTAAAAGATAAAATAGTAAAGTTTAAATATATTAATAGTGATTTATAACCGATACACACTCATGAAGGTGAATTGGGACATATTTTTATAGTGCAGGTTAGATGTTATACGATACTATATTATACTATATGATACTGTACGATACTGTATTATACGATACGGTATGATATTATATTATACGATACTATATGATACTATACGATACTGTACGATACTATATTATACGATACTATACTATATTATACTAGACTGTACGATACTATATTATACGATAAATGTTGTTTGTAGTTTAATATTTTTTTTACAATAGGCTACGTTTATAGATCGCCAGTTGGCACACGATTTTCTAAATAGCAGGCTATCAGTTTTTCTAACCACGGAGATTTATAATCTAGTTGAATACTGTCATAGATCAATCCAAAATCATCGGATATATATCCTGTAAGTTCTGTGTATGAATATACATCGCAAGCTTTAAAGAACGTCTTTTTGCGACAAATATCATTTCCCTCAATTTGTTCGTCAGAGTATCCTTTTTCAATTTTCAGTCTTTCAATATCTTTATATGTTTTCGTCCAGTTAGAATCAAATGGATCAGAGTCTCTTTCTTTTAAAATTTTATCAATATCTAAATTTACAAACATTTCAGAGGTCATGCTATCAAGCAGTTTATCTATCAACATTATACACCCACCCACCACGTCATATTTTGATATTTATTTTAACATATTGGGAGACTGTTTTCAATAAAATTAAAGTTATAGTTTTAACTATAACGTATATTGAGAATTGATTTATATAATATAATAGATTAAATTATAAGTGATGTGAAAAAAAAGGAGAGTAGTAAAGTTATCAAGTTTGCAAGAGAGAAATATATAAGCTATAAGTTAGAGAAAATTATATAGAGTGCTTAGTAGCATAAGTGATGATATAAAGATAATATCTGTTAAAGGGGTTATAATGAATTACGCTTCATTTATAAAACATCTATACGATGATTACGTTGATATATATGAGAAAGGATTGAGGAAAGAAGCCAATAAATCTATACAAGAATTCTTTCTTACTTTTGATAAAATTAATCAAGATGAGCAAGATAAATTGTTCTATAAATTTTGTGAAGATTATTGTGATAACAATGTCGAACAAGTAACAAAATTAAGTGAACGTGGAAACGGTGCTATACCTTATGAGCTTGCAAAAAGGATCTTACTGTATCTTCAAAAATGTTATGAAAAAGATTTGATGCCACAGGTTCGTTGGTACTATGAAATGGCGTACGATATAGGTGTGAAATCTATTGATCCAAGTGAGGTAATCGGTAAAGCATATAACCATAAAGATAGAGACCAGAAATCTATCAACCTAATGTTTTCTAGTAAAGTCGGCACACTTTCATGGGGTAGTCATCATTTTCCTGAGGGGTGTATTATTGGAAAAGAAGTTGTTGATGAGACGATTAAAACTGCGAACGAAATGATCACAAAACATGAAATAAAA